>NZ_LFZV01000001.1:3935224-4003095 GCF_001183965.1 Bacillus sp. FJAT-27916 | reverse complement strand
TACCATAAAATGTTGATGTAGCGGGTTTCTAATAAAGAGAATATGGGTAAAATTTTATTATTGGCTTTTTGCCTTATAGCCCTTTTGCGAAATAATGTATATACATAGTGAAATGAATAGAGTAATTCATTGTCAAAATGAGAAAACTTTTTTATAATTAAAGTCAAATATAGTCAAAGTCAGAGCGGCGAGAGGGGGAGTCAAGCGATGAAGAATATATCAGATATTATTGAGAGTTATTTAAAGAATGTATTAGAGATGAGTGAGAAGGAATTAGTCGAAATTAAAAGAAGCGAGATTGCTGATAAGTTTCAATGTGTCCCCTCTCAAATCAACTATGTTATTAACACCCGCTTTACCATCGAAAGAGGCTATGTTGTGGAGAGCAAGCGTGGCGGAGGCGGATATATTCGTATTATGCGGGTTCAGTCACATGATAGGGCACATCTTATTGAACAGCTCAGCAGTCTAATTGGTGACCGGATTTCTCAAAGTAATTCAGAGGCGTTAATTGGAAGGCTCGTTGAGGAAGAAGTGATTTCTATCCGTGAAGCAAAAATTATGATGAGTGTGATGGATCGCTCAGTTTTACATTATGACCTGCCTGAGCGTGATGAGCTTAGAGCAAGAATTTTAAAGGCGATGTTTATGACGTTACGATATAAGTAAGTGAGTAGTGAATGAGGTGGAGAAATGCTTTGTCAGGAATGTAATGAACGGCCGGCTACGCTGCAGTTCACGAAGGTGATTAACGGCAAGAAGGCAGAAGTGAACCTTTGCGAGCATTGCGCCGCTGAGAAGGGGGATATCTTTATGCTCCATGATGGGGGCAATTTATCTTTCAACAATTTACTTGCAGGCCTTTTAAATATGGGTCTTGGCATGACATCGACGAAGGCGAGTCCCGGCTTTGGGGGCGACCAGCTGGAATGTCCTCATTGCCATTTGACTTACCGGGAGTTTGTGAATAGCGGGCGGTTTGGCTGCCGGCAATGCTATGAAACCTTTGCGCCGTATTTGGAGCCGGTTTTAAGCAGGCTTCATGGCGGGAATGTAAACCATACAGGCAAGATACCAAAAAGAGCCGGCGGCACGCTTCATATAAGAAAGCAGATTAATGACTTGAAGGCAGACCTGCAAGCGTTGATTGAGCAAGAGGACTTTGAAAAGGCTGTACATGTCCGTGATGAGATTCGTCAGCTTGAGAAGGAGATTGAGGCTGCGTCTCAGGAAGGGGGCGGGGAAGGTTGACGATTGAAAATTTTATGAACCATGCAATTAGTTCATGGATGAACCAGGAAGGTCCGGAATCAGATATCGTGATGAGTTCGAGAATTCGGCTTGCACGTAATGTGAAGGATCTTTCCTTCCCGACAGTGTTCTCCGCAGAGGAGGCGGCTAAGATGCTCCGCAAAGTGGAGGATCGTCTTGGCGGACAGTACCTGCCGGGACTTGGCACTTTGGAGATGGTGAGGCTGAGGGACCTTCAGCCGCTCGACAGACAGGTTCTTGTGGAGAAACATTTGATCAGCCCGCTGCTTGCGAAAGAATATGAGATGGGCGGAGTCTTGATCACAGAGAATGAAGAGGTCAGTATCATGGTAAATGAGGAGGACCATATTCGGATTCAATGTTTATTCCCTGGGCTTCAGCTGAAAGAGGCTTTAGATGTAGCGAGCCGGATTGATGATTTGCTTGAGAATGAACTTGATTATGCATTTGATGAGAGGATTGGGTATTTAACGAGCTGTCCTACCAATGTCGGTACCGGTCTGCGGGCTTCTGTGATGCTGCATTTGCCGGGGCTGGTGCTGACAAGGCAAATGGATAGAATCATCTCGGCCATCAATCAGCTTGGACTGGTCGTTCGGGGCATGTATGGAGAAGGCAGTGAGGCACTCGGGAATATTTTCCAAATCTCGAATCAAATGACGCTTGGAAAGACCGAGGAAGCCATTGCTGAGGACTTGGACAGTGTGGTGAAGCAAATAATTATGCAGGAAAAAGCCGCGCGTGATACATTGGTCCAATCTTCAAACATACAATTGGAAGATAGGGTATTCCGTTCCTTAGGGATTTTATCGAATGCCCGCATCCTCGAGTCTAAGGAAGCGGCTAAATGTTTATCAGATGTTCGGCTGGGGATTGATTTAGGATACATCCCCAATATTACGAAACATATATTAAATGAATTAATGGTTGTTACGCAGCCTGGTTTCCTGCAGCGCTATGCAGGCGGGCCGCTGAACCCAAAAGAAAGAGATATACGAAGAGCTTCTCTCATTCGGGAAAGGCTGGCATTAGAAGATAAACCAATGAAAGAATAGGAGGAACTTATCATGATGTTTGGTCGATTCACAGAAAGAGCACAAAAGGTACTCGCACTAGCACAGGAAGAAGCAATCAGGCTCGGTCATAATAATATCGGTACGGAACATATCTTACTTGGATTGGTGAGAGAGGGAGACGGCATTGCCGCGAAGGCACTATATGCCCTTGGATTAAGCCCGGAAAAAATCCAAGAAGAGGTTGAAAATCTCATTGGGAAAGGTTCTGAGACGGTTCAAACGATCCATTATACTCCCCGAGCGAAAAAGGTTATCGAGCTTTCCATGGATGAAGCAAGGAAATTGGGCCATTCCTATGTGGGAACCGAGCATGTTCTCCTTGGGCTGATTCGTGAAGGAGAAGGCGTCGCAGCCAGAGTGTTGAATAATTTAGGCGTCAGCCTCAATAAGGCAAGACAGCAAGTATTGCAGCTTCTTGGCAGCAATGAATCGGGTGTTCATCAAGGAGGAGCCTCCTCTGCAGCCAGCACACCTACCCTTGACAGCCTGGCACGTGATTTGACCGCCATTGCAAGAGAGGGAAGCCTTGACCCGGTAATTGGCAGAGGGAAAGAAATTCAGCGTGTGATTGAGGTGTTGAGCCGCCGCACGAAGAATAACCCTGTTTTGATTGGAGAGCCCGGTGTTGGTAAAACAGCCATAGCTGAAGGACTCGCCCAGCAAATCGTCAATAATGAGGTCCCAGAGATTTTGCGGGACAAACGCGTCATGACACTGGATATGGGAACGGTTGTAGCCGGTACTAAATACCGCGGCGAATTTGAGGACCGCCTCAAAAAGGTGATGGACGAAATTCGAGCAGCCGGCAATGTCATCCTCTTCATTGATGAGCTTCATACCTTGATTGGTGCAGGCGGAGCTGAGGGTGCCATTGATGCATCTAATATTCTGAAACCATCACTCGCACGCGGTGAGCTTCAATGTATTGGTGCGACGACGCTTGATGAATATCGTAAATACATTGAGAAGGATGCGGCGCTTGAACGCAGATTCCAGCCAATCCAAGTGGATGAGCCGACAATTGATGAGTCCATTCAAATTTTGAAGGGTCTGCGTGATCGTTATGAGGCCCATCATCGAGTATCTATTACCGATGAAGCAATTGATGCAGCGGTAAAATTATCAGACCGCTACATCTCTGACCGATTCCTTCCGGATAAAGCCATCGACTTAATTGATGAATCCGGCTCTAAGGTGCGTCTCCGCTCTTATACAACACCACCTAATTTGAAAGAACTTGAGGTAAGACTGGAGGAGGCACGCAAAGAAAAGGATGCGGCAGTTCAAAGTCAGGAGTTCGAAAAAGCAGCTTCCTTACGCGATATGGAGCAAAAATTGCGTGAAGAGCTTGAGAATACAAAACGTAATTGGAAGGAAAAGCAGGGCAAGGAAAACAGCGAGGTAACAGTGAATGACATCGCACATGTTGTTTCCAGCTGGACTGGAATCCCGGTTACGAAGCTTGCGCAGACAGAATCTGATAAACTGTTGAATATGGAAGACATTCTTCATAATCGTGTCATTGGTCAGGAAGAGGCTGTAAAGGCTATTTCGAAAGCGGTTCGCAGAGCGAGGGCTGGTCTTAAAGATCCGAAGCGTCCAATTGGCTCCTTCATCTTCTTAGGGCCTACCGGTGTCGGTAAAACAGAGCTTGCTAGAGCTCTTGCTGAGTCCATGTTTGGAGATGAGGATGCCATGATTCGGATTGACATGTCTGAGTACATGGAGAAACACTCAACCTCCCGTCTTGTTGGTTCACCACCAGGCTATGTCGGCTATGAGGAGGGCGGCCAGCTTACAGAGAAGGTTCGCCGAAAACCATATTCCGTCGTGCTGCTTGATGAGATTGAGAAAGCACACCCTGATGTTTTCAACATTCTATTACAGGTGCTTGAGGATGGAAGGCTGACAGATTCGAAGGGACGTACAGTAGACTTCCGTAATACAATCTTGATTATGACATCCAATGTGGGTGCACATAGCTTGAAGAAAAACCGGTATGTTGGTTTCAATATGCAGGATGAAGGCCAAGACTATAAGGATATGAAGGGGCAGGTTATGGATGAGCTCAAACGGGCTTTCCGTCCAGAATTCTTGAACCGGATTGATGAAATTATCGTCTTCCATGCTCTTGAGAAGAAACACCTGAAGGAAATTGTGACATTGCTGTCTAATCAATTGATTAAACGCTTGAAGGAGCAGGATATTGACCTTGAGCTTTCAGAAGCGGCTAAGGAAAAAATTGTCGAAGAGGGCTACGACCCAGACTATGGAGCCCGTCCGCTTAGAAGAGCTTTGCAAAAACATGTAGAAGACTTCTTGTCTGAAGAGCTTTTAAGAGGCAATATAGATAAAGGGAAACAGATTGTCATTGATGTGGAGAATGGCGAATTCACGGCTAAAACCGGTGAAAAGAGCCTGGCAAGCAAGTAAGATGAAGTAAGAAGAAGGGCACTTCCTATATGTGGATTGTGCCCTTTCCTTTCAATAGGAAAAAAGGCATTTCACCCTATGTATGGATTGGAGGGTTATGCTGCAGCCTGCTTCCTGAAGCGGGTTATATCCCCTTTAGTCTCTCCGAGTGGGCCGGGTATAAAGAAACCAAGTCCTCACCTATCATTACTTCTAACACATATCTTTGAGGAAATTTCCATATGAGCAGTCATGTATTTACGATATAAATGAAAAAGGGGCAGGTGGATCTGCCTGCACCGTAAGAGAGAGGATACTACCCTTTATGGCAAAGAAAAAAACGAAGTTCATTTGTCAGTCCTGCGGGTATGAATCTCCCAAGTGGATGGGGAGATGCCCAGGCTGTAACGGTTGGAACACGATGACAGAGGAAGTTGAAATCACGGCTTCAAAAAATCAGCGCAGAACAGCTTTTACCCATACAGATCAGCCAATGTCAAAGCCGGTATCCATCATGACGGTGGGAACTGAACAGGAGCCGCGGGTTATGACCGACTCGGGTGAACTGAACCGTGTACTTGGGGGCGGAATCGTGCCGGGGTCTTTACTATTGATTGGGGGAGACCCAGGGATAGGAAAGTCTACCTTGCTTTTGCAAGTATCGGCCCAATTAGCGAGAAAGGATTATGATGTCTTATACATATCCGGAGAGGAATCTGTTAAGCAGACGAAGCTTCGTGCCGTAAGGCTTGGAGTCACTTCAGATCACCTATACGTTTATTCAGAAACGGATATGGGGATGATTGAACAAGCAATCAATGAAATTGATCCGGACTTCGTTATCATCGACTCCATTCAAACAGTCTTTCATCCAGATGTCACATCTGCACCAGGCAGTGTATCCCAAGTGCGTGAGTGTACGGCTGAGCTGATGAGATTGGCGAAGACGAAGGGAATTGCCATCTTCATTGTCGGACATGTGACAAAGGAAGGGAATATAGCGGGTCCGCGCCTTTTAGAGCATATGGTTGACACTGTATTATATTTTGAAGGGGAGCGGCATCATACCTTCCGGATTTTGCGAGCTGTCAAGAACCGCTTCGGCTCGACGAATGAGATGGGAATCTTTGAAATGAAGGAAGAGGGACTAGAAGAGGTCATGAATCCTTCCGAAATATTCCTTGAGGAGCGATCACAGGGAGCGGCAGGGTCTACCGTTGTTGCCTCGATGGAAGGGACACGGCCTATACTAGTAGAAATCCAAGCCTTGATTTCACCATCGATATTCCCTAATCCACGCCGGATGGCAACAGGAATTGATCATAACCGGGTGTCACTGCTGATGGCTGTACTGGAAAAAAGAGTCGGTCTTCTATTGCAGAACCAGGATGCCTATTTAAAGGTAACAGGCGGAGTCAAGCTTGGTGAACCTGCAGTAGACCTGGCCGTAATTGTCAGCATTGCTTCCGGATTCCGAGATGTGCCAACGAGAGCAACAGATTGTATTGTTGGCGAAGTCGGGCTGACAGGTGAGGTCCGCAGGGTTTCCCGAATAGAGCAGCGAGTGAAGGAAGCAGCCAAACTCGGATTTGAACGAATTATCATACCAGCCAATAACTTAAGCGGATGGACGCCTCCATCTGATATAAAGGTTGTTGGTGTAGCAACAGTCAGTGAAGCATTGAAATATGCGTTAGGGGGATAACTAGATGGATAAAAAGGTAGTCGAACGGGATAAATCACAGATCATACAGCTTGTAGCCCCGGGGACACCGCTCAGAGAAGGCTTGGACAATGTGCTTCGAGCTAATACAGGAGGCTTAATCGTTGTCGGCTATAACGATAAGGTAAAGGGCCTTGTCGATGGAGGGTTTAAGATTGGCTGCCCGTTTTCACCAAGCTATTTATATGAGCTCGCGAAAATGGATGGGGCAATTATTTTGAATGATAAGATTGATACTATTATGTTTGCGAATGCACATCTCGTGCCAGACAAAACGATTCCTTCCATGGAGACAGGCATGCGTCACAGGACAGCGGAACGAATTGCGAAGGAGACAAAATCACTCGTGATTGCCATCTCGCAGCGGCGAAATATTATTACCCTTTATCAAGGGAATTTCCGTTATGCCTTGAAGGAACTGTCAGTCATCTTGACGAAGGCGAATCAGGCCATGCAGACCTTGGAAAAATACCGTTCCGTGCTTGAGGAAAGCATCCAAAATCTAAGCAAGCTGGAATTTGAGGAGCTCGTAACATTCGGTGACCTTACCCATGTCTTGAACCGGCTGATTATGGTTATCCGAATTAAAACAGAGCTCCTATCCTATATGAATGAGCTTGGGGTAGAGGGGCGCTTGCTTCGGCTCCAGCTGAAGGAAATGCTGAGCGGTGTAGAGCAAGAGGCCTTTCATATTCTAAAGGATTATCACCATCAGCCTGATGCCTGCTCCCCGGAGAAGGTGTTTGAGCTGTTAAGCGAAATGTCTCAATCAGAAGTGATTGAGGATACGGCTCTTATGAAGGCCCTTGGCTATCCAGGAGCAATGCCGCCTGAGCAATCGATAGCACCATGCGGGTATCGGGCTTTGCATAAGATTCCAAGGCTTCCTTTATCGATTATCCAAAATCTCGTCAAAACCTTTAAAACTTTGCCTGGCTTAATGAAGGCGGGAGTGGAGGATTTAGATGAAGTAGAAGGAATCGGGGAGGTCCGTGCGAAGAAGATTCATCAAGGATTAAAAAACCTTAAAAGTGTCAATAAATTATAAAAGGCAGAATTCTGACATCTAGCTGACATACTAAAAGGTATAATGAAAGAGATAGGCTTGAAAAATGCCAAAAATATGGTCTCAAGGGAAATGTTACAGACGCTTTACAGGATGTTTACAGCTTCAGTTTTATAGGGAAATAAGTAGGATGGGTGTTTCTGCTCGTTTATAATTAATTATAGGAGGTGAAAGAATGTTGAAAAGAATACTGCAAATTTGTTTCATATTTATCGGCGGGGCACTGGGCATGGGTATTTTGCCTGATTTATTACCATTGATCAATATTGATAATGAATTAATAACGAATCCGATTTCTTCTGCTATTTTAGGTGCAATTATATTCTATCTCATTACTTTCTGGTTGGTTGACTATGTCGCCCATTTTATTAAATGGATTGAGGAGCAATTATTGATTGCCCCTATTACGGATATTATCTTTGGAAGTATGGGCTTGTTAATTGGGCTCTTGTTGGCATTTTTGATTACATTGCCGTTGAATCAAGTGCCTATTCCCATATTGAATACGGTTTCTCCGATTCTTTTGACATTAATATGCGGTTATTTAGGATTTCAGGTAGGGTTTAAGAAGCGGGATGAGCTGACGAAGCTTGTGACGAATTCTGTGAAGACAAAGAAAAAGGGCTCTGAGCGGGATGGTGAAACAGCGGAGGACTCACCAGTTAAGCGTAAGGTCCTTGATACAAGTGTCATCATTGACGGCCGAATCGCTGATATCTGCAAGACAGGCTTCTTAGAGGGCCCGCTTGTAATCCCGCAGTTCGTGCTTGGAGAGCTTCAGCATATTGCGGATTCCTCTGATGCATTGAAGCGTACTAGAGGCCGCAGGGGACTTGATATCCTGAATAAGATTCAAAAGGAACTCCCTATTGAAGTCGAGATGTATGAGGGAGATTTTGAGGATATCTCTGAGGTGGACAGCAAGCTGGTCAAATTGGCAAAAACAATTGATGGAATCGTGGTTACAAATGATTTCAACTTGAATAAGGTATGTGAATTCCAGAATGTCCAGGTGCTGAATATTAATGAATTGGCGAACGCGGTTAAGCCAGTCGTCATCCCAGGTGAAGAGATGAATGTTCAAGTCATCAAGGATGGTAAGGAGCAGAACCAAGGGGTTGCTTACCTGGATGATGGTACAATGATTGTAGTGGAAGAGGGACGCAATTATATCGGCAAGAAGATTGACGTCATTGTAACGTCTGTACTGCAGACCTCTGCAGGCCGGATGATCTTCGCCAAACCGAAATTATTAGAAAAGGCTCTTTAAACCGAATTTTTAGGGGTATTGTAATCATGAAGTATGAAGTCATTATTCCTGCCGCGGGGCAGGGGAAGAGAATGAAGGCAGACCGGAATAAGCTCTGGATTGAGCTTGAAGGTGAGCCAATCATCTCTCATACATTGCGTCAATTTGGCGCAGATGAGAATTGCAAACGTATTCTCCTTGTGGTGAATCCTTCCGAAGAGTCTGACTTTCAGGTTCTTTCAGAGAATTGGCAATTGCCGGTACCGATTGAGCTCATTCATGGAGGCAGCGAGCGGCAATATAGTGTGAAGAACGCAGTTGATTCTCTAACCGATGAAACGGAGATTGCTCTCGTCCATGACGGGGCAAGACCATTTATTACCCGCCCGCTCATTGAGAAGCTGATAAAGGATGCTGCCGAACATGGCGCAAGTGTTCTTGCAGTACCGGTTAAGGATACGATTAAGCAGGCAGAAGACTCCTTCATCACGAAAACGATCGAACGTTCAAGCTTGTGGGCTATTCAAACCCCGCAAGCTTTTCGTGTGTCCATCCTGAAGCGTGCACATAGTAAGGCGCAAGAGGATGGGTTCCTCGGAACGGATGATGCGAGTTTGGTCGAGCGTTTATGTATGCCAGTGGCGATTACGGAAGGGAATTACGATAATATCAAAATTACGACTCCAGAGGACTTGTATTTCGCAAAAGCCATACTGGAGAAGAATAAAGGAGTCCAGCATGATTAGAATAGGGCAAGGGTTTGATGTACATCAATTAGTGGAAGGCCGTCCGTTGATTATTGGGGGAATAACCATCCCTCATGACAAAGGCTTGCTAGGTCATTCTGATGCAGATGTTTTGCTGCATACGGTGGCTGATGCAATCTTAGGTGCACTGGCGGAAGGGGATATTGGCAAGCATTTTCCTGATACGGATATGGCATTTAAGGATGCTGACTCAAAACTGCTGCTGAAAGAAGTATGGGCAATTGCAAAGAAGAAAGGCTATAAGCTTGGCAATATCGATTGCACAATCATTGCGGAGCGTCCAAAAATGCGCCCATACATCGATCAAATGCGAGAAGTGATTGCGGGTATCCTAGAGGCTGAAATGGAACAGGTTAATGTGAAGGCGACAACAACAGAGAAGCTCGGTTTTCCGGGTAGAGGAGAGGGGATTGCCTCACAGGCAGCCGTCCTTTTGGTAAAAGAATAAGGCCGGGCAGTTTTCTTCCTTTATGAATTAGTGGTAAAATGAACCCACAATTAGTTACTTTATCTTTTTGGGAGGAAAAAAGAATGACAAGCAGTATTCGTGTTCGGTATGCGCCAAGTCCAACCGGACATCTTCATATCGGTAATGCCAGAACAGCATTATTTAATTACTTATTTGCGAGAAGCCAAGGCGGAAGCTTTATTATCCGTATTGAAGATACAGATCAAAAAAGAAATATTGAAGGCGGCGAAGAGAGCCAGTTGAAGTATTTGAAATGGCTCGGTATGGACTGGGATGAAAGCATTGACTGCGAGGGAGCTTATGGCCCTTACCGCCAGTCTGAGCGTCTTGATATTTATAAACAATATTATACAGACCTGATGAACAGGGATATGGCTTATAAATGCTACTGCACGGAAGAGGAATTAGAGAAAGAGCGTGCAGAACAAATGGAACGCGGTGAAACACCAGCTTATTCCGGTAAATGCCGTCATTTGACGAAGGAGCAGCAAGAAGCATTGGAAGCAGAAGGCAGAAAGCCTAGCATTCGCTTCGCTGTCCCTAAAGGCAAGGTATACACCTTCAATGATATGGTCAAAGGGGAAGTATCCTTTGAATCAGATGGTATCGGCGACTATGTCATCATTAAGAAAGACGGTATTGCAACCTATAACTTTGCTGTGGCGATTGATGATCATCTTATGGAAATCTCCCATGTTCTGCGCGGAGATGACCATATTACCAATACACCGAAGCAGCTGATGATCTATGAGGCATTTGACTGGGAGCCTCCTGTGTTCGGCCATATGACATTGATTGTTAATGAAAGCCGTAAGAAATTAAGTAAGCGTGATGAGTCTATCATCCAATTCATTGAACAGTATGAGGAATTGGGCTACTTGCCTGAGGCACTGTTTAATTTCATCGCATTGCTAGGCTGGTCTCCGAGCGGTGAAGAGGAGCTCTTCACGAAGGATGAGTTCATTTCTATCTTTGATGCTGACCGTCTGTCTAAATCTCCGGCATTGTTCGATAAGCAAAAGCTTACATGGATGAATAATCAGTACATGAAGAAGGTTGATACAGAGCGCGCACTTGAGCTGGCTCTTCCACATCTTGTGAAGGCAGGACGTGTGTCTGAGAATATGACGGAGGAAGAACGCCAATGGGTGTACAAGCTTGTTGAGCTTTACCAAGAGCAAATGAGCTTCGGTGCAGAGATCGTTGAGCTTTCCGGATTATTCTTTAAGGATGAGCTTGTTTATGATGAAGATGCGAAGGAAATACTAGGGGATGAGACTGTTCCAGAAGTGCTTGGTGCCTTCCTAAATGAGGTAAATGCATTGCCTGAATTTACGGATGCAGAGATCAAAGCTGCCATCAAACGCGTTCAGAAGGAAACAGGTCACAAGGGCAAGAAGCTGTTCATGCCGATTCGTGTGGCTGTAACTGGACAAGCTCATGGTCCAGACCTTCCAAAAGCAATTGCTCTTCTTGGCCGCGAGAAAGTAAAGATGCGTTTAGAAGGACTTTTACGTTAACAATTGAGCGGAAATATAATATAGTATAGATACATCTAATAGGATAAAGCGTTGAGCGGGGAAGAGTAAGATTACGTCTGAGGTTTGACAGAGAATAACCACCATTGGCTGGAAGTGGTTTAAGCCGTCAAGTAATCTGAATGCGCCCCTGAGCCCTTCTTTGAACACCGTATGAGCGGACTAGTAGGAGAAGGCGGCATCCCATTGCCGTTACGAAATGGAAAAGTTGGGGTTCTTGTCATATAGAGAGCCCAAACAGAGTGGAACCGCGCATTTGATAGCGTCTCTGTCCTTCAATGGCAGAGGCGCTTTTTTATTTTTATGGATGGGGAAGGCTTTACGCGGGCTCGTGGGTTTTACTAAGAGCCATATGAAGAGGGGGTTATGCAAGTGTGGAAGCGAATGAAAGAGGATATTGATGTCATATTTGAGCAAGACCCTGCTGCTCGTTCTACGATTGAGATTATCTTAACGTATTCAGGTCTGCATGCGATTTGGAACCACCGCATTGCACATGCCTTATATAAACGACGATTCAAGTTTCTTGCGAGGGCTGTATCACAGATCAGCCGGTTTTTCACCGGTATTGAGATTCACCCGGCAGCAAAGATTGGAAGACGATTTTTCATTGACCATGGCATGGGAGTCGTAATTGGGGAAACGTGTGAGATTGGGGATAATGTCATTGTCTATCAAGGTGTGACGCTTGGGGGCACCGGTAAAGAAGGTGGCAAGCGGCATCCAACGATAGAGGATAATGTCTTGATTGCGACAGGTGCGAAAGTACTTGGGTCCATCATCATCGGGGAGAACTCAAAGGTTGGTGCGGGTTCGGTTGTTTTGAAGGATGTCCCGGCAAATTCAACTGTTGTGGGTATCCCAGGCAAGGTAGTCATTAAAGACGGGATTCGGTTGAAGCAGGATCTGAACCATCGTGATCTGCCAGACCCAGTTGATGATCAATGTCAGCAAATGCAGCAGCAGATTGATGAATTGAAGCAGGAACTGCAGGAATTACGAAAGGAGCTAACAAAGCATGAGCATTCAAATATATAATACGCTGACGAGAAAGAAAGAGCCCTTCCAACCGATAGAGGAAGGAAAAGTGAAGATGTATGTATGCGGTCCGACTGTATATAATTATATTCATATAGGAAATGCGCGACCGGCAATTGTTTTTGATACGGTTCGAAATTACTTGAAATACAAGGGATATGACGTCAAGTATGTCTCCAATTTCACGGATGTCGATGATAAGTTGATTCGAGCTGCACGTGAGCTGCATGAGGATGTTCCAGCGACTGCTGACAGATTTATTCAAGCCTACTTTGAGGACGTAGGAGCCCTAGGCTGCCAAAAGGCTGATGTGCATCCGCGGGTTATGGAAAACATGGATTTAATCATTGAATTTATTCAAGCCTTAGTTGATAAGGGAATGGCGTATGAATCGGGCGGCGATGTCTACTTCCGAACAAGAGAGTTTGACGGTTATGGCAAGCTTTCACACCAGTCCATCGATGAGCTCCGAGTAGGCGCGCGTATTGAAGTGGATGAAAGAAAGCAGGATGCGCTTGATTTCACCTTGTGGAAAGCGGCTAAGGAAGGAGAAATCTCCTGGGACAGTCCGTGGGGCAAGGGGCGCCCTGGATGGCATATTGAATGCTCCGCTATGGCGAAAAAATATCTAGGAGATACAATTGATATTCATGCCGGCGGTCAGGACTTGGCGTTCCCTCATCATGAGAATGAAATTGCCCAATCAGAGGCATTGACTGGTAAGCCATTCGCAAATTATTGGATGCATAATGGTTATATCAATATAGATAATGAGAAGATGTCCAAATCTCTCGGTAATTTTGTCACTGTTCATGATATTATCAAACATCACGATCCAATTGTTTTGCGCTTCTTTATCCTTTCTGTTCATTACCGCAACCCAATCAATTACAGCGAAGAATTGCTTGAGGCAACGAAGCTGTCATTTGACCGCTTACGTACGACGTATGAGAACTTAAAGCATCGCCAAACAGCCAGCACGAATATCACGACAAATGATGAGGAATGGCTCGAGAAAATTAAGGGACTGCATGCATCATTTGAAGAAGCTATGGATGACGATTTCAATACAGCTAATGCGATATCTGTTTTATTTGAGCTTTCGAAGCTTGGAAATCATTATTTGCTTGAAAAGGTTACTTCCTCTGATGTGATTGATGCCTTCTTGAATGAATTTAAGGTATTGTTCGGAGTGCTCGGAATGCCGATTGAGGTTGAAGAGACATTGGACGAAAAAGTGGAAAAATTAATTGAAGAACGCAATCGTGCGAGAAAGGAACGCAATTTCGCCCGTTCGGATGAGATCAGGGACCAATTGAAAGAGATGAACATCATCCTGGAGGATACACCTCAAGGCACGCGTTGGAAACGGGGATAAGAGAATGTTTGATTTGAAGGAGCTTGATGTAAAAGGATTGGGAAGTCTGGCTCTTGCCTATATGGGTGATGCCGTTTATGAGGTGTATATCCGGCATCATCTCTTACTCTTAGGGCAGGTCAAGCCTAATAAGCTTCATAAAGAAGCCACGAAATTTGTATCAGCAAGAGCGCAAAGCGCCGTGCTTCATTACATGCTTGATGAGAAGCTGTTGAGCGAGGAAGAAGAAGCCGTTGTAAGAAGAGGCAGGAATGCAAAGTCTGGAACTGTGCCGAAGAATACGGATGTTCAGACCTATCGCTATTCAACAGCCTTTGAGGCGCTGATTGGTTATTTGTATGGAAGTAGACAGGAGGAACGTTTGAATGAAATTATCAGGTTATCCATTCAATTTAAAGAAGGGAAGTGAAAAGAATGAGCGATGATTTAATTATGGGACGCAATACGGTGCTTGAGGCACTGCGCTCGGAGCGGGACATTCATAAGATTTGGGTTGCAGAAGGAGCAACTAAGGGGCAAATCCAGCAGGTCATCGCTGTCGCGAAAGAAAATAAAGTCATGATCCAAGTTGTGCCGAAGAAGAAGCTTGACCAAATGGTCGAGGGGAATCATCAGGGAGTTATCGCCCAAGTGGCGGCATATCAATATGCGGAGCTTGATGATATTTTCCGCCTGGCTGAGAAGAAACAGGAGGATCCGTTTATCCTGCTCCTTGATGAGCTTGAGGACCCTCATAACCTAGGATCCATTCTTCGTACGGCTGATGCCTCGGGCGTGCACGGTATTATTATTCCAAAAAGAAGAGCTGTCGGCTTGACGGCAACAGTAGCCAAATCCTCAACAGGGGCGATTGAGCATGTACCAGTTGTTCGTGTGACAAATCTTTCGCGTACGATTGAGGAATTAAAGGAACGCGGTGTATGGATTGCGGGAACGGATGCAAAAGGAAGTCAGGATTACCGCAGAATGGACGGGACGATGCCGCTTGGAATTGTTATTGGCAGTGAAGGCCGCGGAATGAGTCGGATTATCAAAGAAAAATGCGATTTCCTCTTCCACTTGCCAATGGTCGGCCATGTTACATCCCTCAATGCCAGTGTAGCGGCAAGCCTGCTAATGTATGAGGTTTACCGCAAGCGTTATCCTTTAGGGGAATAATATGAAAACCATACTGGTTGTGGATGGTTATAATATCATTGGCGCCTGGCCGGACCTGAAAAGGCTGAGAGACCTTGATTTAGCTGCCGCAAGAGATCGGCTGATTGACATGATGGCTGAGTACCAAGGTTACTCAGGCCATCAGGTCATCATTGTTTTTGATGCCTATTATGTTCAAGGGACGGAAAAGAAGTACCGAAATTCAAAGGTTGAGGTTATTTTCACAAAAGAGAATGAAACTGCAGATGAACGAATTGAGCGTTTGGCATCTGAATTAATCAAAATCAATACAAGGGTATATGTGGCTACCTCTGACTATACAGAACAAAGGACAATATTCGCACAAGGTGCGTACAGAAAATCTGCAAGAGAATTATTGCAGGAAATGGGCTATATACAAAAAGAAATCGACAAAAAGCTAAACGAAAAGATGGAAAAACAGCCAAGCTCTCGCATTCAGTTGAGTCGAGAAGTGTCGGAAATATTCGAAAAATGGCGACGAGGAAATCTTTGAGGACATTGACGCTCTAAAAACGCTTACTGTATAATATTTCTATCTTTGGTATCCTACGGAGGGATCGGTGTGGCAATATCTATCGGGGTAAGCTTGAGTGGCGACTATGGTCTTTTGGATGATGAATTGTTGGTTGACCGTGTGCAAAAGGGAGATAGCGAAGCCCTGGATTATTTGATACACAAGTATAGAAACTTTGTTAGGGCTAAAGCGAGAACCTATTTTTTGATAGGCGCAGACAAAGAGGATATTGTTCAAGAAGGAATGATCGGCCTATTCAAGGCCATCAGGGACTACCGGGAGGATAAACTGACCTCCTTCAAAGCATTTGCCGAGCTGTGCATTACAAGGCAGATTATCACGGCAATTAAGACGGCGACCAGGCAGAAGCATATCCCGCTTAATTCCTATGTTTCCTTGGACAAGCCTATTTATGATGAGGAATCTGACCGGACATTGATGGATGTGATTACCGGTGTAAAGGTAATGGACCCGGAGGAGTTAATCATTAATCAGGAAGAATTTGATTATATAGAGCTTAAGATGGGTGAGCTGCTAAGCGACCTTGAGAGAAAGGTACTCTCACTGTATCTAGATGGACAATCCTATCAGGAAATTTCGGAAGAGCTTAACCGGCATGTAAAGTCAATCGACAATGCCCTGCAGCGGGTCAAACGCAAGCTGGAACGTTATTTAGAAGTTCGATAGAGAGCATTCACATGTAGGAATGGCGGCAATGGGATTATTGACAGACAATTTTCTACATGATAAATTTGTTATTGAATTGTCATGAATATAGGTGTAAATATGAATAAAAAAGTAATCATTGCTTGTACGAAGTGTGGCTCGAGGAATTATACAACGAATTACAAACAAGCTGAGGAAAAGGCGCTTAGGCTCGAACTCAATAAATTTTGTAAAGCCTGTAATACTCACACACCTCATAAACAAACAATCTAAACTGTTTAGATCCTGAGAATACTGTAGGTTGGAGGTTTCATATTAATGCGACGCATTCTAGAGTTCTTCCGAGGCGTATCACGCGAAATGAAAAAGGTTAGCTGGCCTAAGAGAAAAGAGCTAACGACGTATACGATTACAGTTCTCGCAACTGTTATTATTATGTCCGTATTTTTTGCAGTTATTGATTTAGGTTTATCAGAACTTATTCGTCTTATTCTTGGATAGTGAATAAAGAGCGTAAAACATGGTATAATGGAAATTAGCATAAACAAACGTTACTAAGAAGCCCGGAAACGGGTTTTTTAATTTGTCTAAAAAACGCCCTATGTTAAGCAGGAAACGACTGCTGTTGTCGAGAATGACAGATTGATGATTTACATGATAGGTATTTCCCTATATTACCGTATACAAGGAGGGAAGGACATTAAGTCCTAAAGAAATGGAGAAAAATTGGTATGTTGTTCATACGTATTCCGGTTACGAGAACAAAGTAAAAGCAAATTTAGAAAAACGCGTCGAATCGATGGGGATGCAAGATAAGATCTTCCGTGTCATCGTTCCTGAAGAGGAAGAGACCGATATCAAAAACGGCAAGAAAAAAGTCGTGAAGAAGAAAGTATTCCCTGGCTATGTTCTCGTTGAGATTGTTATGACGGATGATTCCTGGTATGTGGTCCGGAATACACCAGGTGTTACCGGGTTCGTAGGATCAACAGGTTCTGGCTCAAAGCCGATCCCGTTGATGCCAGATGAAGCAACAGTGATTCTTAAGCGCATGGGCATGGATGAGAAACGAATCGAAATCGACTTGTTTGTCGGAGATGCAGTTAAGGTGAAAGAAGGTCCGTTTGCGGAATTTGCAGGCACAATCGAAGAGCTTGATAAAGCGAAGGGCAAATTGAAGGTGCTTGTTAATATGTTTGGCAGGGATACCCCGGTAGAATTGGATTTCGACCAGGTAGAAAAATTATAATCCTGAAAAACTTGCCTTTCATATTAAAAAATGATAAGATTTCAAAGGTCAGTATGTCTCAATACGAGACCTGAACTAATGGTATATTCTTTATGGACGAATAAAGAATGATTGTATATTCGAGTGGGAGGGCAAAAGCCCATTTACCACATCACGGACGATAAGGAGGTGTGTCTCGTGGCTAAAAAAGTAATTAAAATCGTGAAATTGCAGATTCCTGCAGCAAAAGCTAATCCAGCTCCACCAGTTGGTCCTGCACTAGGTCAAGCCGGTGTTAACATCATGGGCTTCTGTAAAGAGTTCAACGCTCGTACAGCAGAACAAGCAGGTCTAATCATCCCTGTTGAAATCACAGTATTTGAAGACCGTTCTTTCACTTTTATTACGAAAACTCCTCCAGCAGCTGTTCTTCTTAAGAAAGCGGCAGGAATCGAGTCTGGTTCTGGTGAACCAAACCGTAATAAAGTTGCAACAGTTAAACGTGACAAAGTACGTGAAATCGCTGAATCAAAAATGCCTGACTTAAACGCAGCAAGCGTTGAAGCAGCTATGCGTATGGTAGAAGGTACTGCCCGCAGCATGGGTATTGTCATCGAAGACTAATTGTTGTATGGAGGTTGCGAATGTCGGTACACTCGCAACCTTTTTCGTGGGAGGTCAAATTCCGTTATAACCACAATATTAGGAGGATATTAATAATGGCTAAGAAAAGCAAAAAGTATGCTGAAGCACTTCAGCTTATCGATCGTACAAAAGCATATTCCGTAACAGAAGCAGTTGAACTAGCTAAGAAAACAAACTTCGCTAAATTCGACGCAACTGTAGAAGTAGCATTCCGTCTTGGGGTTGACCCTAAGAAAGCGGACCAACAAATCCGCGGTGCGGTTGTTCTTCCAAACGGTACTGGTAAAACTCAACGCGTATTAGTATTTGCAAAAGGTGAAAAGCTTAAAGAAGCTGAAGCTGCAGGTGCTGATTTCGCTGGAGATACTGACTACATCAACAAAATCCAACAAGGTTGGTTCGATTTTGATGTCATCGTTGCAACTCCTGACATGATGGGTGAAGTTGGTAAATTAGGCCGTGTCCTTGGACCAAAAGGTTTAATGCCAAACCCTAAAACAGGTACAGTTACATTCGATGTTACAAAAGCAATCAATGAAATCAAAGCTGGTAAAGTTGAATACCGTGTAGATAAAGCTGGTAACATTCACGTGCCAATCGGAAAAGTTTCTTTCGAAGACAGCAAGCTAGTTGAGAACTTCACAACTATTTTTGAAACACTTCAAAAAGCGAAGCCAGCTGCTGCTAAAGGCACATACATGAAAAACGTTGCCATCACTACTACTATGGGACCTGGCGTAAAAGTAGACCCATCTTCTTTCTAAGCTTAATAAAATATATTTGACAACCTGATTATTATTTTATATAATTTGTCAGGTGTTATAAATAAAACTTAACATTTATGCCATAGACAGCAGGTGCTGATAAAGCTTAATTTCCTGCCGAGGTATTCGATCATAATAGAACTATTTTGTTCGGACTATCATCGTACCTCCATGTCTAGTTTAGATATGGAGGTTTTTTACGGGTGTGAATGGTAACATTCTACAGGAGGTGTTAATATGAGCAGTGCGATTAACGCAAAGAAACAAATTGTTGACGAAATTGCTGGCAAACTGAAAGACAGTGTTTCCACAGTCGTTGTTGACTACCGTGGATTGAACGTTGCAGAAGTGACAGAACTTCGTAAACAACTACGTGAAGCAGGCATCGAGTTCAAAGTTTACAAAAACTCTATGACTCGCCGTGCGGCAGATCAAGTTGAACTTTCTGGCCTTAACGAAGCTCTTACTGGTCCAAATGCGATTGCATTCAGTAACGAGGACGTTGTAGCTCCGGCTAAAATCTTGAATGACTTCGCGAAAAAACACGAAGCTCTAGAAATCAAAGCAGGTGTTATCGAAGGTAACGTTGCATCTGTTGAAGAAATTAAAGCACTTGCGGATCTTCCATCCCGCGAAGGTTTGCTATCCATGTTGCTCAGCGTGCTTCAAGCTCCTATCCGCAACTTGGCGCTTGCTACAAAAGCAGTGGCAGATCAAAAAGAAGAACAAGGAGCTTAATCGCTTCTTGATGAGCAATACGTATATCATGATTTACTAAAATTAAGGAGGAACTTTATAATGACTAAAGAACAAATCATTGAAGCAGTCAAAAATATGACTGTTTTAGAACTTAACGATCTTGTAAAAGCAATTGAAGAAGAATTCGGCGTAACTGCAGCTGCTCCTGTAGCTATGGTTGGTGCTGCTGGCGGAGAAGCTGCAGCTGAAAAAACTGAATTTGATGTAATCCTAGCTTCTGCTGGCGATCAAAAAATCAAAGTTATCAAAGTGGTACGTGAAATCACAGGTCTTGGTCTTAAAGAAGCAAAAGAACTTGTTGACAACACTCCAAAAGCTCTTAAAGAAGGCGCTTCTAAAGAAGAAGCTGAAGAAATCAAAGCTAAACTTGAAGAAGTTGGCGCTGGCGTAGAAGTTAAGTAATTTAACATTTGCCATCAAAAAAAGCTCGCTGCGAATACAGCGGGCTTTTTTTAGCCTTTATGAGTATATAGATTGCTGTATACCGGCATACTATAATGATTTGAGTTTTGAATGAAGCAAAAAAGAGATTTTTAGAAAATGTGGTTGCTTAGGAGGAGCTATGTATGACAAATCATTATTACTCCCGTAATCCTGAGGTCGAAAGCAAGCCTGAACAATGGAGCTTTACGCTGAGAGGCAAGGAATTCCGCTTTAAAACAGATGCCGGAGTTTTTTCGAAACGAGAGGTTGACTTTGGTTCAAGATTGTTGATTGAAGCCTTTGAATGCAGTCTTGAAGAGGATCAGCCAATCATAGATATTGGCTGCGGTTATGGCCCGATAGGCTTATCGGTCGCAAGTCTATATCCAAACAAGACCATTCATATGGTAGATGTGAATGCGAGAGCCATCGATCTATCAAAGGAAAATGCACATACAAATGGAATTGCCAATGTGAAGGTTTATGAGAGTTCCGTATTTAGTGCAGTGAAGGAAGCGAGTTTTGCGGCGGTCATCTCAAACCCTCCAATTCGTGCTGGGAAGAAAATTGTGCATGAAATTTTGGAGGAAAGCAAACGATTTTTAGCTGATGGCGGCGAACTGTGGATTGTTATCCAGAAGAAGCAGGGAGCACCGAGTGCCATGGCGAAGATGGAAGAAGTATTTGGGAATGTAGAGGTCGTTTTGAAGAAAAAAGGCTACTATATTTTGAAATCTAAAAAAGTTTGACTTGACAATATGCCTATGTTAATATTATAAAATGCAAATATATAATTTGGGACACCCTGCACATTTTCAAGGATGAATAAATTTATGTGTATATGTTCTGGATAATATGGAAAAAATAAACCAATACTATGCGTTTTTGAGATTGTGGTTTTCAGTGTGAAACCCTTTTTCTTTTTTGTTCAACCGCCAATTCAAGGCGGAGTGATAAATTAATTATAAACGCTTTATATGAGGGGTGAATCAGTTGACAGGTCAACTTGTTCAGTATGGACGACATCGCCAACGCCGGAGCTATGCGCGCATTAGCGAAGTGCTCGAATTGCCGAATTTAATTGAAATTCAAACCTCTTCCTATCAATGGTTTCTTGATGAGGGCTTAAGAGAAATGTTCCAGGACATTTCCCCTATCGAGGATTTTACAGGAAATCTGTCTCTGGAATTTATCGATTACAGTCTCGGAGATCCGAAATACCCTGTGGAAGAATCTAAGGAGAGGGACGTAACCTACTCCGCCCCATTACGGGTTAAAGTAAGGCTTGTAAACAAAGAGACGGGTGAAGTTAAAGACCAAGATGTCTTTATGGGTGATTTCCCTCTCATGACAGAAACAGGAACGTTTATCATAAACGGTGCCGAACGCGTTATTGTATCGCAATTGGTGCGCTCCCCAAGTGTGTACTACAGCGGAAAAGTAGATAAAAACGGAAAGCAAGGTTTCACTGCAACCGTTATTCCGAACCGTGGCGCATGGCTGGAGTATGAAACAGATGCGAAGGATGTCGTATACGTCAGAATCGACCGTACAAGAAAGCTGCCGGTAACGGTTCTTTTGCGTGCCCTTGGATTCGGCTCTGATCAAGAAATCATCGATCTAGTCGGTGACAACGAATATATCCGTAATACGCTAGAGAAAGACAATACGGAAAGTACAGAAAAAGCTTTGCTTGAAATTTATGAGCGTCTTCGCCCAGGCGAGCCGCCTACGGTTGAAAATGCAAAGAGCTTGCTCGTTTCACGTTTCTTCGATCCGAAGAGATACGATCTTGCGAATGTTGGACGCTATAAAATCAACAAAAAGCTTCATATAAAAAATCGTTTATTCAACCAGCGTGTAGCTGAAACTTTGGTAGACCCAGAGACAGGCGAAATCCTTGTTGAAAAAGATGCTATTTTAGATCGCCGTACGCTTGATAAGATCATTCCTTACCTTGAAAACGGGATTGGCTTCAAAACGTACAACCCTGCTGGCGGAGTCGTAGAAGATGATGTTCTCATTCAGAACGTTAAGATTTATGCTCCGAACGATGCAGAAGGCGAAAAAGTCATTAATGTTATCGGCAATGCTTATGTCGAGAAGAAAGTGAAAAATATCACGCCTGCAGATATCGTTGCATCAATCAGTTACTTCTTTAACTTATTGCACGGTGTCGGCGATACGGATGATATCGACCACTTAGGTAACCGCCGTCTTCGTTCTGTCGGCGAACTTCTTCAGAACCAGTTCAGAATCGGTCTATCCCGTATGGAACGTGTTGTACGTGAGAGAATGTCTATTCAAGACACGAACACAATCACGCCGCAGCAGCTCATCAATATCCGTCCGGTGATCGCGTCCATTAAAGAGTTCTTCGGAAGCTCTCAATTGTCTCAATTCATGGACCAGACAAACCCGCTTGCTGAATTGACGCATAAGCGCCGTCTATCTGCCCTTGGACCTGGTGGTTTAACAAGGGAACGTGCCGGAATGGAAGTACGTGACGTTCACTACTCTCACTATGGCCGTATGTGTCCGATTGAAACACCAGAGGGTCCGAACATCGGGCTTATTAACTCCTTGTCCTCCTTCGCGAAGGTGAACCCGTATGGTTTCATTGAAACACCATACCGCCGTGTTGACCCTGCGACAGGAAGAGTAACCGATCAAATCGATTACTTGACTGCTGATGAGGAAGATTTATATGTAGTAGCACAAGCGAATGCTCCATTAACAGAAGATGGCGCGTTCAAAAACGAAGAAGTTGTTGCGCGTTTCCGCGGTGAGAACACGGCTGTTAAACGTGACCGCGTCGATTATATGGACGTATCGCCTAAACAGGTAGTATCTGCTGCGACAGCTTGTATCCCGTTCTTAGAAAACGATGACTCCAACCGTGCCCTAATGGGAGCGAACATGCAGCGTCAAGCTGTACCTCTCATCAGACCACAGGCTCCGCTTGTCGGAACAGGGATGGAATATGTATCTGGTAAAGACTCCGGAGCAGCTGTCATCTGTAAACATCCGGGTATTGTTGAACATGTTGAAGCAAGAGAAATCTGGGTAAGACGCATCAGCGAAGTGGATGGCCAAGAGGTAAAAGGTAATCTTGATAAATACCGTACCCTTAAATTCATCCGTTCTAACCAAGGTACTTGCTACAACCAACGCCCAATCGTTAAAGCTGGAGACCGCGTGGTCAAAGGCGAAATCCTTGCAGATGGTCCTTCCATGGAACTTGGCGAATTGGCACTCGGTCAAAACGTGCTTGTTGCCTTCATGACATGGGATGGTTACAACTATGAGGATGCCATCATTATGAGTGAGCGTCTTGTAAAAGACGATGTCTATACATCTATTCATATTGAAGAATATGAATCAGAAGCCCGTGATACTAAGCTTGGGCCTGAAGAAATCACGCGTGATATTCCAAACGTTGGGGAAGAAGCCCTTCGTAACCTGGATGAGCGCGGTATTATCCGCATCGGTGCGGAAGTAAAAGACGGAGACCTTCTTGTTGGTAAAGTAACGCCTAAAGGTGTAACTGAGCTGACAGCTGAAGAAAGATTGCTTCATGCAATCTTCGGTGAGAAGGCCCGTGAAGTTCGTGATACATCCCTTCGCGTGCCACATGGCGGCGGCGGAATTGTCCACGACGTAAAAGTCTTCACTCGTGAAGACGGCGATGAACTGCCGCCAGGCGTTAACCAATTGGTGCGCGTATACATCGTTCAAAAACGTAAAATCCATGAGGGAGATAAAATGGCCGGGCGTCACGGTAACAAAGGGGTAATTTCCCGTATATTGCCGGAAGAAGACATGCCATTCCTTCCAGATGGAACACCTGTCGATATCATGTTGAACCCATTAGGGGTACCATCACGTATGAATATCGGTCAGGTATTGGAGCTTCACCTCGGCATGGCTGCTAGAAAGCTTGGTATCCATGTAGCGACACCTGTATTTGATGGTGCGAGGGAAGAAGATGTTTGGGATACAATCGAAGAAGCCGGAATGGCTCGCGATGCTAAAACGATTCTTTACGATGGAAGAACAGGAGAACCATTCGACAACCGCGTTTCTGTTGGTATCATGTACATGATCAAATTGGCGCACATGGTTGACGATAAACTCCATGCCCGTTCAACTGGGCCATACTCACTTGTTACGCAGCAGCCGCTTGGCGGTAAAGCTCAATTCGGTGGACAGCGTTTCGGTGAGATGGAGGTTTGGGCGCTTGAAGCTTATGGTGCTGCATACACTCTTCAAGAGATTCTTACAGTTAAATCCGATGATGTTGTCGGCCGTGTGAAAACATACGAGGCGATTGTCAAAGGCGACAATGTTCCTGAGCCAGGAGTTCCTGAATCCTTCAAAGTATTAATCAAGGAACTTCAAAGCTTAGGTATGGATGTGAAGATTCTCTCTGGTGACGATCAAGAAATTGAAATGCGTGACCTTGAAGATGATGATGATATCCACCAAGCAGATACGCTGACCATTGATCCAGATGTGAAAAGCCCTGAATCAGAAACGGTTGGAACGATAGAGTAACCAGAGTGAGATTGGGATACAGAAAGGGAGGTAGGCCCCTTGTTGGATGTAAATAATTTTGAGTATATGAAAATAGGCCTTGCTTCACCGGATAAGATTCGCTCTTGGTCTTTCGGAGAAGTGAAAAAGCCAGAAACAATTAACTACCGTACACTAAAACCTGAGAAAGACGGGTTGTTCTGTGAACGCATTTTCGGTCCTACTAAGGACTGGGAATGCCATTGCGGTAAATATAAAAGAGTACGTTACAAAGGCGTCGTTTGTGATCGCTGTGGCGTAGAGGTTACTAGAGCGAAGGTGAGACGTGAGCGTATGGGCCATATCGAATTGGCCGCTCCTGTCTCCCACATCTGGTACTTTAAAGGTATTCCTAGCCGTATGGGTCTTGTCTTAGACATGTCCCCTCGTGCGCTAGAAGAGGTTATTTACTTCGCTTCTTATGTTGTAACAGAAGCAGGCGATACAGCCCTTGAGAAGAAACAACTTCTATCTGAGAAAGAATACCGCGCTTACCGCGATAAATACGGCAGTAAGTTCCAAGCTGGCATGGGTGCTGAATCCATTAAAAAGCTTCTTCAAGATGTAGACCTCAACAAAGAGGTTGATGCCTTGAAGGAAGAGCTTAAAACAGCTCAAGGACAACGCCGTACACGTGCGATTAAACGTCTTGAAGTATTGGAAGCATTCCGTAACTCCGGAAATGAGCCTTCTTGGATGATCCTTGATGTACTTCCGGTTATTCCGCCGGAACTTCGTCCAATGGTTCAGCTTGACGGCGGACGTTTCGCAACAAGTGACTTGAACGATCTTTATCGTCGTGTCATCAACCGTAACAACCGTTTGAAACGTCTTCTTGACTTAGGCGCTCCTAGCATCATCGTACAAAATGAAAAACGTATGCTGCAGGAAGCTGTCGATGCATTGATTGACAACGGACGCCGCGGCCGTCCTGTAACAGGACCGGGTAACCGTCCGCTTAAATCTCTTTCCCACATGCTTAAGGGGAAACAAGGCCGTTTCCGTCAAAACTTGCTTGGTAAACGTGTTGACTACTCCGGACGTTCCGTTATCGTCGTAGGTCCGAACCTTAAGATGTATCAATGCGGTCTGCCAAAAGAAATGGCTATCGAGCTATTCAAGCCTTTCGTTATGAAAGAGCTAGTTGAAAAAGGTCTAGCACACAACATCAAATCCGCTAAGAGAAAGATCGAAAGACATTCTCCGGATATTTGGGATGTGCTTGAAGAGGTTATTAAGGAGCATCCAGTTCTCTTGAACCGTGCCCCTACGCTTCACCGTTTGGGAATCCAAGCGTTTGAGCCGACATTGGTTGAAGGACGCGCAATCCGTTTGCATCCGCTCGTATGTACAGCCTACAACGCTGACTTTGACGGTGACCAAATGGCCGTTCACGTACCTTTATCAGCAGAAGCTCAAGCAGAAGCACGCCTTCTCATGCTTGCAGCTCAAAACATCCTTAACCCTAAGGATGGAAAACCGGTTGTTACACCATCTCAGGATATGGTACTTGGTAACTACTATCTAACGATGGAAAGACCAGGAGCAGTCGGCGAAGGGATGATCTTCAATGATACAAACGAAGCCATCCTTGCTTACCAAAATGGATATGTTCACTTGCATACACGTGTAGCTGTACATGCAAGTTCTTTAAATAACCAAACATTCACGGAAGAACAAAACAAACAATTATTGCTGACAACTGTCGGTAAATTGATTTTCAATGAAATTCTTCCTGAAACATTCCCATACATCAACGAACCTACACGTTCTAATCTGGAAGAAAAAACACCAGAGAAGTACTTCGTTGAAAAGGGTGCAAACGTGAAGGAAATCTTCGCTGAACGCGAAAGAATCCAGCCGTTCAAGAAGAAAATTCTTGGAAACATCATTGCGGAAGTGTTCAAGCGTTTCAAAATCACTGAGACGTCGAAAATGCTTGACCGCATGAAGGATCTAGGATTCAAATACTCTACTCGTGCCGGTATTACGGTAGGGGTTGCAGATATCGTCGTATTACCAGAGAAACAAGAAATTCTTGATAAAGCTCAAACGAAGGTTGACGGTGTCATGAAGCAATTCAGACGTGGTCTCATCACGGAAGAAGAGCGTTATGACCGTGTTATCTCCATTTGGAGTGAAGCGAAGGATGAAATCCAAAGCAAGCTGATGGCATCCTTGCACCACTTGAACCCAATCTTCATGATGAGTGACTCCGGTGCCCGTGGTAACGCATCTAACTTCACGCAGCTTGCTGGTATGCGTGGTTTGATGGCCAACCCGGCTGGTCGTATTATTGAGCTCCCAATCAAGTCAAGTTTCCGTGAAGGCTTAACCGTATTGGAATACTTCATCTCCACTCACGGTGCGCGTAAAGGACTTGCCGATACAGCGCTGAAAACAGCTGACTCCGGTTACTTAACAAGACGTTTGGTTGACGTTGCACAGGATGTTATCGTTCGCGAGGATGACTGTGGAACAGACCGCGGCTTGGTTGTTAAAGCATTGAAAGATGGCACTGAAGTCATCGAACGCCTTGAAGAGCGTCTTGTAGGACGTTATGCAAGGAAGAAATTGAAACATCCTGAAACAGGCGAAGTTCTAATCAATGAGAATGAAATCTTCACAGAAGATCTTGCTCAGAAGATTGAAGAGCTTGGTATTGAAGAAGTGTGGATTCGTTCTGCCTTCACTTGTAACACTCGCCATGGCGTATGTAAGAAATGTTACGGCCGCAACTTGGCAACTGGTCAAGAGGTTGAAGTTGGGGAAGCTGTTGGTATCATCGCGGCTCAATCCATCGGTGAACCAGGTACACAGTTGACAATGCGTACATTCCATACGGGCGGGGTTGCCGGAGACGATATTACACAAGGTCTTCCACGTATTCAGGAGTTGTTCGAGGCGCGTAATCCTAAAGGTCAGGCTGTTATTTCTGAAATCGAAGGAACAGTTATCTCCATTAATGAGATTCGCGACAAACAACAAGAAATCACTATTCAAGGTGCAGTGGAAAGCCGTTCTTACACAGCGCCATACTCTGCTCGCTTGAAAGTGAATGTCAATGACATGGTTGTTCCAGGTCAAGAGCTTACAGAAGGGTCTATCGATCCGAAAGAGCTTCTCAAGGTAACAAATGTACGTTCCGTACAAGAGTACCTCTTGAAGGAAGTTCAAAAAGTATACCGTATGCAAGGGGTAGAAATTGGCGACAAACACGTAGAGGTTATGGTTCGTCAAATGCTTAAGAAAATCCGTGTCATCGACGCAGGTGAAACAGATGTCCTTCCAGGTACGCTGCTTGATATCCATCAATTCACGCAAGCAAACCGCGAAGCACTTCTTAAAGGCAAAAACCCGGCAACTGGACGCCCAGTCTTGCTCGGTATTACGAAGGCTTCTCTTGAAACGGATTCCTTCTTGTCTGCTGCATCCTTCCAAGAAACAACTCGTGTTCTTACAGATGCCGCAATCAAAGGAAAACGTGACGAGCTTCTCGGTCTTAAAGAGAACGTTATTATCGGTAAGCTGATCCCTGCTGGTACAGGTATGCAGCGCTATCGTAAAGCCGTTCCTGTATTGACAGAGAAAGAAGAAACGGTTACAGCTGAATAAGCCTTGTAACTGGAAAGTTTGCAGCCAGATTTTCGGATCTGGCTGCTTTCATTCCAGTCAACAATCAAAAAACGAAGTTTTTTTGATGCGGTTGTTGACATAGATGATTTGAAAGTGTTACTATAGCAAAGGTGCTCCTATTAACCTGTTACTTTGGAGGATATACAATATGTCTTATGAAAAAGTATCTCAGGCCCAAAACCTGATAATAGGGACGAAACAGACAGTGAAAGCTCTGCGCACAGGTAATGCAAAAGCAGTCGTGATTGCGCTTGATGCGGATTCACGCGTCACTTCCAAAGTCATTGATACTGCTAATGAGTACTCAGTGCCAGTCGAATATGTAGACTCAATGAGGTTGCTCGGAAAAGCATGCAAGATTGATGTTGGTGCAGCAGCTGTTGTCATTATGAAATAGAAAACTGTTTTTGCAGTTGATGCAAAAACTTTGTTTTTACCCTTTTATGAACCACCTGGATGTGTGGGACTAGGGGAACCAATTTTGAAGGGAGGAAACATCATGCCAACTATTAACCAATTGGTACGTAAGCCACGTAAATCTAAAGAAGAAAAATCAAAGTCTCCAGCTTTGAATAAAGGCTACAACAGCTTCAAAAAATCCCAAACTAACGTATCATCTCCACAAAAACGTGGGGTATGTACTCGTGTGGGTACTATGACTCCAAAGAAACCGAACTCCGCGCTTCGTAAATATGCGCGTGTACGTTTGACTAATGGAATCGAGGTTACTGCTTACATTCCTGGTATCGGCCACAACTTGCAAGAACACAGCGTTGTACTTATCCGCGGAGGACGTGTAAAAGACCTTCCGGGTGTACGTTACCATATCGTACGTGGTGCTCTTGATACTGCTGGCGTTAACAACCGTATGCAAGGTCGTTCTAAATACGGTACTAAAAAACCTAAAGCAGCAAAAAAATAATCAACAAAAAATAACCACTTCTTTGAAAGGAGGAACAAAATATGCCTCGTAAAGGACCTGTTTCAAAAAGAGATGTATTGCCTGATCCGATTTATAATTCCAAGCTTGTAACTAAATTGATCAACAAAATGATGATCGATGGAAAAAGAGGAACTTCCCAAAAAATCCTTTATGCTGCTTTCGATATCGTAAGCGAGCGTACTGGTAAAGAGCCAATGGAAGTTTTCGACCAAGCGCTTAAAAATATCATGCCAGTTCTAGAAGTTAGAGCACGCCGTGTTGGTGGTGCTAACTACCAAGTACCAGTTGAGGTTCGCCCTGACCGCCGTACTACACTAGGACTTCGCTGGTTAGTAAACTATGCTCGCCTTCGTGGTGAAAAAACGATGGAAGAGCGTTTAGCTAACGAAATCATGGACGCAGCTAACAACACTGGCGCATCTGTGAAAAAACGCGAAGATACACACAAAATGGCTGAAGCTAACAAAGCTTTCGCTCATTACCGTTGGTAATATTTAACCTACTAAAAATCTATAAATCAGAAGGAAGGAGAAAGACCCAATGGCTAGAGAGTTCTCCTTAGAAAATACTCGTAATATCGGTATCATGGCTCACATTGATGCCGGTAAAACGACTACTACTGAGCGTGTATTATATTACACTGGTCGTATCCACAAAATTGGTGAAACACATGAAGGTGCTTCCCAAATGGACTGGATGGAACAAGAGCAAGAACGCGGAATCACGATCACATCTGCTGCAACAACTGCGCAATGGAAAGGTCACCGCGTAAACATCATCGACACTCCAGGACACGTAGACTTCACAGTTGAAGTTGAGCGTTCCCTACGTGTACTTGATGGTGCAGTAGCTGTACTAGACGCGCAATCCGGTGTTGAGCCGCAAACTGAAACAGTTTGGCGTCAAGCTACTACTTACGGAGTACCACGTGTTGTTTTCGTAAACAAAATGGACAAAATCGGTGCTGATTTCTTATACTCCGTAAAAACATTGCATGAGCGTCTTCAAGCGAATGCACACCCAATTCAGCTTCCTATCGGTGCTGAAGATGACTTCGAAGCGATCATCGACCTTGTTGAAATGAACGCTGTGTTCTATGGTAATGACCTTGGAACAGACATCGAAGTTCGTGAAATTCCTGAAGAACATATGCCACTAGCTGAAGAATACCGTGAAAAGTTAATCGAAGCAGTAGCAGAAATTGATGAAGAATTAATGGAAAAATACCTTGGCGGTGAAGAAATCACTAAAGAGGAATTGAAAGCAGCTATCCGTAAAGGTACTGTTAACGTTGAATTCTACCCAGTTATCTGTGGATCTGCCTTCAAAAACAAAGGTGTTCAATTAATGCTAGATGCAGTTATCGACTACCTTCCATCTCCATTAGATGTACCTGCAATTAAAGGTACTCTACCGGATACTGATGAAGAAGTGGAACGTCATTCTGATGACAACGAGCCTTTCGCAGCGCTTGCGTTCAAAGTTATGACTGACCCTTATGTCGGTAAATTGACATTCTTCCGCGTATACTCTGGTACATTGAGCTCAGGTTCATATGTACAAAACTCTACGAAAGGTAAACGTGAACGTGTAGGACGTATCCTGCAAATGCACGCTAACTCTCGTCAAGAGATCAGCCAAGTATATGCTGGGGATATCGCGGCAGCTGTAGGTCTAAAAGACACTACAACTGGAGATACTCTATGTGAGGAAAAGAACCTAGTTATCTTAGAATCCATGGAATTCCCAGAGCCAGTTATCTCCCTTTCTATCGAGCCTAAATCTAAAGCAGACCAAGACAAAATGTCTACTGCTCTTCAAAAACTTCAAGAGGAAGATCCAACTTTCCGTGCTCACACTGACCAGGAAACTGGCCAAACGATCATCGAAGGTATGGGTGAGCTTCACTTAGATATCTTAGTAGACCGTATGCGTCGTGAGTTCAAAGTAGAAGCGAACGTAGGTGCTCCTCAAGTTGCTTACCGTGAGACATTCCGTACTTCTGCACAAGTAGAAGGTAAGTTTGCTCGTCAATCTGGTGGTCGTGGACAATACGGTCACGTTTGGATTGAATTCTCACCAAACGAAGAAGGAAAAGGCTTCGAATTCGAAAACGCAATCGTCGGTGGGGTTGTCCCACGTGAATACATCCCAGCTGTACAAGCAGGTCTTGAAGACGCGCTTGACCGCGGTGTACTTGCAGGTTACCCATTAATCGACATCAAAGCGAAATTATTCGACGGATCTTACCATGACGTTGACTCCTCTGAGATGGCGTTTAAAGTTGCTGCATCCATGGCTCTTAAAAATGCAGCTTCTAAATGTAATCCGGTTATCCTTGAGCCAATGATGAGCGTTGAAGTTGTTATCCCTGAAGAGTACATGGGTGACATCATGGGTAACATCACAGCTCGTCGTGGACGTGTAGAAGGTATGGAAGCACGCGGTAACGCACAAGTTGTTCGCGCTATGGTACCTCTATCAGAAATGTTCGGTTACGCAACTACATTGCGTTCCAACACTCAAGGACGCGGCGTGTTCTCTATGACCTTCGACCACTACGAAGAAGTGCCTAAGAGCATCGCTGATGAAATCATCAAAAAAAATAAAGGTGAATAATTGATTTTCACGCTTTATTAAAGTATAACTACTTATGTAAGCCAAGATAGCGGCCATAAGCCTGCTGTCTTGGCACACATAGTATTAATAATCAATTTTCTTATATTAAAGGAGGAAATCCTAAAATGGCAAAAGCTAAATTTGATCGTTCTAAACCACACGTTAATATCGGAACTATCGGTCACGTTGACCACGGTAAAACAACTCTTACAGCTGCAATCACTTCTGTACTTGCTAAAAAAGGACAAGCAGAAGCACGTGCATATGACCAAATCGATGGTGCTCCAGAAGAAAGAGAACGTGGTATCACAATCTCTACTGCACACGTTGAGTACGAAACTGACAACCGTCACTACGCACACGTAGACTGCCCAGGACACGCTGACTATGTTAAAAACATGATCACTGGTGCAGCTCAAATGGACGGCGGTATCCTTGTTGTATCCGCTGCTGACGGCCCAATGCCACAAACTCGTGAGCACATCCTTCTTTCTCGTCAAGTAGGTGTACCTTACCTTGTTGTATTCATGAACAAATGTGACATGGTAGACGACGAAGAACTTCTTGAACTAGTAGAAATGGAAATCCGTGACCTTCTTTCTGAGTACGATTTCCCTGGCGATGACATCCCTGTTATCAAAGGTTCTGCTCTTAAAGCTCTTGAAGGTGAAGCTGAGTGGGAAGAAAAAATCGTTGAACTTATGAACGCTGTTGACGAATACATCCCAACTCCAACTCGTGACACTGACAAACCATTCATGATGCCAGTTGAGGACGTATTCTCTATCACTGGTCGTGGTACAGTTGCAACTGGCCGTGTAGAACGTGGTCAAGTTAAAGTTGGTGACGTTGTTGAAATCATCGGTCTTGCTGACGAACCAAAATCTACAACTGTAACAGGTGTAGAAATGTTCCGTAAGCTTCTTGATTACGCTGAAGCTGGTGACAACATTGGTGCCCTTCTTCGTGGTGTAGCACGTGAAGATATCCAACGTGGTCAAGTACTTGCTAAACCAGGTACTATCAACCCACACACTAAATTCAAAGCTGAAGTTTACGTATTGTCTAAAGAAGAAGGCGGACGTCACACTCCATTCTTCTCTAACTACCGTCCACAATTCTACTTCCGTACAACTGACGTAACTGGTGTTGTTAACCTTCCAGAAGGAACTGAAATGGTTATGCCTGGCGACAACATCGAAATGTCTGTTGAACTTATCGCTCCAGTTGCGATCGAAGAAGGAACTAAGTTCTCTATTCGTGAAGGCGGACGTACAGTAGGCGCTGGCGTAGTTTCTACAATCAGCGAATAATAATAGCCTATGCTATAAAAGCAGGCAGTCATAATGACTGCCTGCTTTTTTTATATGGCTGTGATATAGATAGTGGTTAATAGTAGAATACTGCCCGCCATCATTATAGGCCAGGACTAGCTGGCAGGGGGAGAACCCCGGTGTTCCCTGGCTGCCTCATTGGTTTATCCACTTGCAATGAAAAACTATAATTAAGAATAACAAAGCTTTTTATATAGAAAATGGACAGTATTTCGGTCAGGCTATAACTTTCTCCAAAGAAAAAATTGAGATACAATAGCATAGAAGGTTAATTTTGGATTATGGAGGACCGCAATGCTAGAGACCATTCGATCAGCATTTAACCCTTATCAATATAAAAGGGAAATACGACAGCCGATGACAGTTAGGAAGTACAGCCTTTATTTCACCGGTCTCATTCTCTACAGTTTTTTGCTCGCTGGGTTCAGTGGATTTCTCGGAGTGGGAAGTGAATCCTTTTCGGTCCTGATGGAACAGACAGCCGAAGGAAGGTGGGAAACAGCAAAAGGAATCTTCATGCTAGGTAAGGCCACGGCAGGAATCCTGTCTCCTTTATGCTTTACACTCTTTTTTACTGTGCTCATTTGGCTGGTCTTTGAGGAGCTCGATTTTGGGACTGTATGGCGTATGCAGTTGATGCCGATGATGATCATCCTATTTGGGAATACGGTCGACTTGGTGGTTTCCATTCTGCTCCGTGTGCCTGAGTACTCTTCACCGCTTGGGTTTGGAATTATCGCGCAATCACTGACAAGTCAGACTTTCTGGATCATGCTTGGGGCTGAGGTGACCATCTTTATGATTTTATCCGGATGGAGCCAATTTAGCTTGCTAAGAAAGACATATGGCTTTGAAGGGAGAAGAGTCCTGCTAATCGTGATTCTTTCTTGGGTTATTTACATACTTTTTAATAGTGCAACAAGCACACTTATTCATACGATGAAGGTGAATCTATGAGACGTAAATATTACATGCTGGCAGCTTTACTTATTATTCTCTTCGTAACAGTCAATATGTTCCTGTTAGAGGATAACAAGGATATAGATCGGACAGTACTCATTTCTAAACCAATTGCTGCTAAGGAGAAAACATTAAAGAAAACATTCGGAACAGAGGGTGTGGTTGAGTCCTCCTCCGTTACATATGTTTACGTTGAAAAGGATAAGGGTGAGATTCAGTCTATATTAGTGGAGGAAGGTCAGTACATAGAAGAAGGCACACCTCTTGTAGAATATAGGAATGATTCAGCGAAGGTTGAAATTGAATCATTGGAGCAGGGAAACGCTGAACTGGAATTGGAGAAGGAGAAACTTCTCGAGGACAGAACAGTCCTTGAAGAGGAGTTGAGCGAGACTGAATCTCTCCCGGATATTGATGGAGAAGAGGAGGGGGATGAGCATGTACATCCTTCTTATGATCAAACTCGCCCTATTCAATATGAAATCAATAATATCGATTACAGTGTAAAGCAAATTGAGTTAAAGCAAGCAAATAACCAAGCGAAGATTGACCACCTGAAGGATGTTTCTTCAGAAATAGTTATAGAGAGTGAAGTTACAGGGATCATCACAGAGGTGCATGGTGAAAGAAGAGCTGACGGTGACCCCATCTTGACGATTGCATCTAGCAACCCTCTATGGGCAGTTGCTTATGTGGATGAAGAACATATACATAAGGTCGAGCCTGGACAAACTGTCCTGCTATATCCTGAGTTTATGAAAGCAAACCGAGTCTTCGGAAATATCATTGATGTGGGAGCATACCCTGAGAAGAAAGATGGCGCAGATGGTCAAAGTCTGTACCCTGTAACCATTGAGATTGAGGAGGGAGAAGCAGAAGAAGGGGAGCCGGCAGAGGATTCAGCAGATGACAATCAAGTAGAGGAACCTGAAGTACTTGAAGAAGAGTTTGAGGGGGAAGACGATGCTGAGGGAGGAACAGATGAGCTAGCAGTGCCATCTGATGAATCAGATGAGGATGCTGCCGAATCCCAAACTGCCTCTCTTCGTATAGGAGCACATATGAACGCGGATATCACATTAGCAGAGCTGACAGGACCTACCATACGGGATGATGCAGTAAGATATAATAAAGCTCTCGTACTACAGAAAGGGAAGCTGAAGCAGCAGAATGTTGTTATCGGGCTTCATGCTGACAAGCAATATGTGATTAAAAAGGGCTTGAAGAAGGGGCAGCCGCTGCTCAGGGAAGCTGATCTCACGATTAAAACAGGAACAAGCTATATTAAGGCCGCTGACTGGGATTCTCTTACGAAGAAACGTATGAAGCAATTTACCGGCAAGGAGTTCTCCTTATTGTATCTGCATGGATTACTTCGATAAGCTATGTATTATAGAAGAAACTCGTTTTTAAAGCTTGGTTATTTAGCAGCTAAGAGGTCTGTATCCAATGGATGCAGACCTTTTTTTGTGTAGTAATCAGCCATTATTTCTCCGTGCAGATACAAGCTTACAGTGTAGCAAAACCTCATCGATGGAATCCTCTAATCGCCCTTACTTAGTAGAATGTTGGAAAGCACTTCAGATAACTTGATATTGAGGTTATGAGCATGTATACTTAAAAAAGTGTTGAGACCGAAAAGAATATTTAGCTATTGCATATTCGATAAACATTAGGTATAATAGACAATGTTGGTCTTTTCATTGCGATGATGTGGAAGGTTGCTGACACACCCGGCCGCTTTGCCATGGCGAGTGTGTGAGGAGATTTCCGCGGAGAATGTCTATTACAAAATAGGCGATAAAGGAGGGAAAATAATGGCAAAACAAAAGATTCGCATCCGTTTAAAAGCTTACGATCACAGAATCCTTGATCAATCTGCTGAGAAAATTGTAGAAACTGCAAAACGTTCTGGTGCAGCCGTTTCAGGTCCGATTCCACTTCCGACTGAAAGAAACGTATACACTATCCTACGTGCGGTACACAAATACAAAGATTCTCGTGAGCAATTCGAAATGCGCACGCACAAACGTCTAATCGACATTGTGAATCCTACACCACAAACTGTAGATTCTCTAATGCGTTTAGATTTGCCATCTGGCGTCGATATCGAAATCAAATTATAATCGTTTGAACAAATAAAACAAACAATATTTACAGGAGGTGTGACGAAATGACCAAAGGAATCTTAGGAAGAAAAATTGGTATGACTCAAGTATTTGCTGAGAACGGTGAACTTATCCCGGTAACAGTTGTTGAAGCAGTACCTAACGTTGTTCTTCAAAAGAAAACTGTCGAAAACGACGGTTACGAAGCAATCCAGCTTGGTTTCGAAGATCTTCGCGAGAAGCTTGCTAACAAGCCGGAAAAAGGACACGCTGAAAAAGCAAACACTGCTCCTAAGCGCTTCACTCGCGAATTCCGCGATGCAGACCTCAACACTTACGAGGTAGGTCAGGAAGTCAAAGTTGATATTTTCGCAGAAGGCGAAATCGTAGATGTAACAGGAATCTCGAAAGGTAAAGGTTTCCAAGGACCAATCAAACGTCACGGCCAAGCTCGTGGACCAATGGCTCACGGATCCCGCTACCATCGTCGTCCTGGTTCAATGGGACCAGTTGCTCCAAACCGCGTATTCAAAGGCAAAAAACTTGCTGGACGTATGGGTGGAACTCAAATCACTGTACAAAACCTTCAAATCGTTAAGGTTGATGCAGAACGTAACGTAATCCTTATCAAAGGTAACGTTCCTGGACCTAAAAAAGCTTTACTAAAAATCAAAACTGCGGTTAAAGCGAACTAATCTAACGAGAAAGGAGGAAAATTGCAATGCCGAAAATTGCTCTTTTAAACCAAAGCGGCGCTCAAGTTGGCGATATCGAGCTTAACGAGTCCGTATTTGGCATCGAACCAAATGAGAACGTAGTAACTGAAGCAATCCTTATGCAAAGAGCATCTTTGCGTCAAGGTACACATAAAGTGAAAAACCGCTCTGAAGTAAGCGGCGGTGGCCGTAAACCATGGCGTCAAAAAGGAACTGGTCGTGCCCGTCAAGGCTCTATCCGTTCACCACAATGGCGTGGCGGTGGTGTTGTTTTCGGACCTACACCAAGAGGTTATGCTTACAAACTTCCTAAGAAAGTACGTCGCTTAGCGATTAAATCTGTTCTTTCTGCGAAAGTAAACGAAGAAAACATCATTGTTCTTGATGCTTTGAGCTTTGAAGCGCCAAAAACAAAAGAATTCACAGCTGTATTAAAAGGCTTGAATACTGAAAACAAAAAAGCGTTAATCGTTACTGCTGATGTAGACGAAAACGTAGCATTATCTGGCCGCAACATTCCTGGAGTAACTGTTGTTGAAGCTAACGCGATCAACGTACTAGAGGTTGTTGGACATGAGAAATTAATCATGACTAAAGCAGCTGTTGAAAAAATAGAGGAGGTGCTTGGATAATGGAAGCACGCGATATTATTAAGCGCCCCGTGATCACAGAGTTCTCAGCTGACATTATGGCTGATAAGAAATACACTTTCGAAGTTGACGTTAGAGCTAACAAAACTCAAATCAAAGATGCTGTACAAGAAATCTTTGACGTAAAAGTTGAGAAAGTTAACGTTATGAACTACAAAGGTAAATTCAAACGCATGGGTAGACATGCTGGATATACAAACAAACGCCGCAAAGCGATTGTTACGCTAACTGCTGATAGCAAAGAAATCGAATTCTTCGAGGCTTAATTTTAAAAGAAAAGGAGGGAACACAACATGGCGATTAAACATTACAAACCTACCAGCAATGGTCGTCGCGGAATGACTACTTCCGATTTCGCTGAGATCACTACAGACAGACCGGAAAAATCATTGCTTGCACCTTTACACAAAAAGGGCGGCCGCAACAACCAAGGTAAGTTAACTGTTCGTCATCAAGGTGGCGGCCACAAGCGCCAATACCGTATCATCGACTTCAAACGTGATAAAGATGGCATTCCAGGACGCGTTGCTACTATCGAGTACGATCCAAACCGTTCTGCTAACATTGCATTAATCAACTATGTTGATGGGGAAAAACGTTACATTATTGCTCCGAAAAACTTGGAAGTAGGCATGGAAATTATGTCTGGTTCTGAAGCGGACATCAAAGTAGGTAACGCTCTTCCATTAATAAACATTCCAGTGGGTACAGTTATCCACAATATCGAGTTGAAACCTGGTAAAGGAGGACAATTAGTCCGTTCTGCAGGAACTTCTGCTCAAGTATTAGGTAAAGAGGGACGTTACGTTCTTGTACGTCTTAACTCTGGAGAGGTTCGTATGATTCTTTCTACTTGCCGCGCTACAATCGGTCAAGTGGGTAACGAACAACACGAACTTATCAACATCGGTAAAGCCGGTCGTTCTCGTTGGTTAGGCAAACGCCCTACTGTACGTGGTTCTGTAATGAACCCAGTTGATCACCCACACGGTGGTGGTGAAGGTAGAGCACCTATCGGACGTAAATCTCCAATGACACCTTGGGGCAAACCTGCTCTTGGTCTTAAAACTCGTAAGAAAAAGAACAAAACAGACAAGTTTATCGTTCGTCGTCGTAAAAAATAACGCGGTTGTACTACGGTTCGATAACAGAACCGTAGGGCAATCACGAAGGGAGGCACAATCATGGGTCGCAGCCTAAAAAAAGGACCATTTGTTGACGATCATCTCATGAAGAAGGTTGAAGCATTGAACGAGACTGACAAGAAGCAAGTTATCAAAACTTGGTCACGCCGTTCTACAATCTTCCCACAATTCATCGGACATACAGTTGCTGTATACGATGGACGCAAACACGTACCAGTTTATGTTACGGAAGACATGGTAGGCCACAAGTTCGGTGAATTCGCACCAACTCGCGCTTACAAAGGTCATGCCGGAGACGATAAGAAAACAAGACGTTAATCCAGAGAGGAGGCATAAATTATGCAAGCAAAAGCTGTTGCAAGAACAGTTCGTATTGCTCCTCGTAAAGCTCGTTTAGTACTAGATCTAATCCGAGGTAAGCAAGTAGGTGAAGCAATTGCTATTCTTAACTACACTCCGAAAGCAGCTTCTCCAGTTATCGAAAAAGTATTGAAATCTGCTATGGCAAATGCAGAACACAACTACGATATGGACGTTAATACACTTGTTGTTTCTGAAGCATACGCAAACGAAGGACCAACACTTAAACGTTTCCGTCCTCGTGCTATGGGTCGCGCAAGCGCAATTAACAAACGCACAAGCCACATCACAATCGTTGTATCAGAAAAGAAGGAGGGATAATCCGTGGGTCAAAAGGTAAATCCGGTCGGTATGCGTATCGGGATCATCCGTGATTGGGAATCCAAATGGTTCGCAGACAAAGACTACGCAAAACTTTTGCACGAAGACCTTAAAGTACGTGAGTACATTATGAAGCGTCTTAACGATGCATCTGTTTCTAAAATCGAAATCGAACGTGCTGCAAACCGCGTGAACATTTCTATCCACACTGCGAAGCCTGGTATGGTTATCGGTAAAGGTGGTACTGAAGTTGAAGCGCTTCGTAAAGCACTCAACCAATTAACTGAAAAACGTGTTCATATCAACATCATCGAAATCAAGAGAGCTGATTTGGACGCTAAACTAGTAGCGGAAAATATCGCGCGTCAATTAGAAAACCGTGTATCTTTCCGTCGTGCACAAAAACAAACAATCCAACGTGCAATGCGCGCTGGTGCAAAAGGTATCAAAACTCAAGTATCTGGACGTTTAGGCGGAGCAGATATCGCCCGTGCTGAACACTACAGTGAAGGAACTGTTCCACTTCATACTCTTCGTGCTGACATCGACTATGCTACAGCAGAAGCGGACACAACTTACGGAAAGCTTGGAGTAAAAGTATGGATCTATCGTGGAGAAGTCCTTCCTGCTAAGAAGAAGTCTGTGGAAGGAGGAAAATAATATGTTATTGCCTAAACGCGTAAAACATCGCCGTGAACACCGCGGAAAGATGAGAGGCCGTGCTAAAGGCGGTACTGAAGTTGCATTCGGTGAATTCGGTTTACAAGCTCTTGAAGCTTCTTGGATCACAAACCGTCAAATCGAAGCTGCACGTATCGCGATGACTCGTTATATGAAACGTGGCGGTAAAGTTTGGATCAAAATTTTCCCTCACAAGCCTTACACTGCAAAACCTTTAGAAGTACGTATGGGTTCCGGTAAAGGGGCGCCTGAAGGATGGGTTGCAGTAGTAAAACCAGGTAAAATTATGTTCGAAATTGCTGGAGTATCTGAAGAGGTAGCTCGTGAAGCACTTCGACTAGCATCACACAAACTTCCTGTAAAATGTAAGTTTGTAAAACGTGAAGAAATTGGTGGTGAAGCAGAATGAAATCTAATGAGATCCGTGATTTAACCACTGCCGAAATAGAACAAAAACTTAAAGCACTCAAAGAAGAGCTTTTCAACCTTCGCTTCCAGCTTGCTACTGGACAATTGGAAAACCCAGCGCGCATTCGTGAAGTTCGTAAAGCGATTGCTCGTATGAAAACAGTTGTACGTGAAAGAGAGCTCGGCGTAAACAATTAATGAGAGGAGGTTCACATAATGAGTGAACGCAACCAGCGCAAAGTATACACTGGCCGTGTTGTTTCTGACAAAATGGATAAGACGATCACAGTTGTCGTTGAAACAAAGAAAACACATCCTTTGTATGGCAAACGCGTGAAATACTCCAAAAAATACAAAGCTCATGATGAAATGAATGAAGCAAAAGTTGGCGATATCGTTAAAATTATGGAAACTCGCCCGTTATCCGCAACTAAACGTTTCCGTTTAGTGGAAGTTGTAGAAAAAGCGGTTATCATTTAATATAAAAGTTTCGGATTAAGTAATTCCGAAGGGAGGTTACGCAGATGATTCAACAGGAATCTCGTTTGAAAGTAGCTGACAACTCTGGTGCTCGTGAAGTACTTACAATTAAAGTTCTCGGTGGTTCTGGTAGAAAGACAGCTAACATTGGTGATGTAATCGTATGTACGGTCAAACAGGCAACACCAGGAGGCGTTGTTAAAAAAGGTGACGTTGTGAAGGCAGTTGTTGTTCGTACTAAACGCGGCGTTCGTCGTACAGATGGTTCTTACATTCGCTTCGACGAAAATGCATGCGTGATTATTCGTGATGACAAGAGCCCTCGTGGAACACGTATTTTCGGACCAGTTGCTCGTGAACTACGCGACAACAACTTCATGAAAATCGTTTCATTAGCTCCTGAAGTTCTTTAATAAACGGTTGTATAGAGAAAGATCAAGGAGGTGCGAATCTCGTGCATGTAAAAAAAGGTGATAAAGTTATCGTCATCTCTGGCAAGGATAAAGGTAAACAAGGCGTAGTGCTTGAAGCATACCCTAAAAAAGACCGCGTTCTTGTTGAAGGTGTAAACATTGTTAAGAAACACGCTAAACCTTCCCAAGCGAATCCACAAGGTGGAATCTTCGATCAGGAAGCAGCGATTCATGTTTCCAACGTTATGATTATTGACCCTAAAACTGGGAACCCTACCCGCGTAGGATACCAAACAGTTGACGGCAAAAAAGTACGTGTAGCAAAAAAATCAGGTGAATCCTTAGATAAATAAGTCATAAACGAAGGGAGGTACAACAAATGAACCGCCTTAAGGAAAAATATCAAAAAGAAATCACTCCTGCTCTTATGAGCAAGTTTAACTATAGTTCTGTAATGCAAGTACCAAAACTTGAGAAAATCGTTGTGAATATGGGTGTCGGCGATGCTGTTCAAAACGCGAAAGCATTGGATGTAGCTGTAGAAGAATTAGCAACGATCACTGGTCAAAAACCAGTTGTAACAAAAGCTAAAAAATCTATCGCTGGTTTCCGTCTTCGTGAAGGTATGGCAATCGGTTGTAAAGTAACTCTTCGCGGTGAGCGTATGTATGAGTTCCTTGACAAATTAATTTCCGTATCCTTACCACGTGTACGTGACTTCCGTGGAATCTCCAAAAAAGCATTCGACGGACGCGGTAACTACACACTAGGTGTTAAGGAACAGCTGATTTTCCCTGAAATCGACTACGATAAAGTAAACAAAGTTCGAGGCATGGACATTGTTATCGTAACGACTGCTAACACTGACGAAGAAGCTCGTGAGCTTCTAGGTCAATTCGGAATGCCATTCCAAAAGTAATCGCTAAATAAGGGAGGCGAAAAAGTGGCTAAGAAATCAATGATCGTGAAACAACAACGTACACCGAAGTTTAAAGTACAAGAGTACACACGTTGCGAACGTTGTGGTCGTCCGCATTCTGTATACCGCAAATTTAAACTTTGCCGTATTTGTTTCCGTGAACTAGCATATAAAGGACAAATTCCAGGCGTTAAAAAAGCTAGCTGGTAAAACCCGAAACCGGGAAGGAGGTTATCATTGTGGTAATGACAGATCCAATTGCAGATTTGCTAACTCGCATTCGTAATGCGAACATGGTTCGTCACGAGAAATTGGAAGTTCCAGCTTCCAAAATGAAAAAAGATGTTGCTGAGATCTTGAAACGTGAAGGCTTCATCCGTGACGTAGAATTCATCGAAGATAATAAACAAGGTATCTTGCGTATCTTCTTAAAATACGGCGCTAACAATGAGCGCGTAATCACTGGTATCAAACGTATCAGTAAACCAGGTCTTCGTGTATACGCTAAAGCAGACGATGTTCCACGCGTATTAAACGGACTAGGTATTGCAATCGTGTCTACTTCTCAAGGTGTTATTTCTGATAAAGAAGCACGCGCTAAGAAAATTGGCGGAGAAGTAATCGCGTACGTATGGTAATAAACATTTCACTTATGAATGGAGGTGCACGAAATGTCCCGCGTAGGTAGAAAACCTGTAGAAATTCCAGCTGGAGTTACAGTTACATTGAACGGTCATACAGTAACTGTTAAAGGACCAAAAGGTGAATTGACTCGTACTTTTCACTCTGATATCGAAATTAAAGTAGAAGATAACAACGTAGTTGTAAACCGTCCAAGCGATGAGAAGCTTCATCGTTCATTGCACGGAACTACACGCGCTATTATCGCAAACATGGTTGAAGGTGTCTCTAAAGGATTCGAAAGAAACCTTGAGTTGATTGGTGTCGGATATCGTGCTCAAAAACAAGGTAAAAAGCTTGTATTGAATGTAGGATATTCTCACCCAGTAGAGATCGAACCAGAAGAAGGAATTGAAATCGAAGTTCCTGCTAACACAAAAATTAGCATCAAAGGTACTGACAAAGAGCGTGTTGGCGCATTAGCTGCTAACATCCGCGATGTACGTCCACCAGAACCTTACAAAGGTAAAGGTATTCGTTACGAAGGCGAACATGTTCGTCGTAAAGAAGGTAAAACAGGTAAGTAAGGCCCTAAAGCTTAGGAAAGGAGTGTCGTAAATGATCACGAAGGCTAACAAAAACGCTACTCGTAAGAAAAGACATGCACGTGTTCGCGCTAAGCTCGCTGGCACTGCTGCTCGTCCGCGTTTGAATGTTTTCCGATCCAATAAGCACATTTACGCACAGCTTATTGATGATGCTAATGGTGTTACATTGGCTAGTGCATCAACTCTTGATAAAGAAATTAGCCTTGACGCCACAAGCAATGTGGATGCAGCTAAAGCAGTTGGCGCATTAATCGCTAAACGCGCTGTAGAAAAAGGCGTTTCCGAAGTAGTTTTTGACCGTGGAGGATACCTTTACCACGGACGCATACAAGCACTTGCAGATGCTGCACGTGAAAACGGATTACAATTCTAATAGATAAAGGAGGGACATATTAGATGCGTCGCATTGATCCAAATAAATTAGAACTAGAAGAACGCGTAGTTACGGTTAACCGCGTTGCTAAAGTAGTAAAAGGCGGACGTCGTTTCCGTTTCACTGCTCTAGTAGTAGTAGGAGATAAGAACGGCCATGTAGGATTCGGTACTGGTAAAGCTCAAGAGGTACCTGATGCAATCCGCAAGGCTATCGAGGATGCGAAGAAAAACTTGGTGACTGTACCAATGGTTGGAGTTACAATTCCTCACGAAGTTATCGGACGTTTCGGATCTGGTGAAATCCTAATGAAGCCAGCTTCTGAAGGTACTGGAGTTATCGCTGGTGGCCCAGTTCGTGCGGTACTTGAATTAGCAGGTATTGCTGATATCCTTTCCAAGTCTCTTGGCTCTAACACACCAATCAATATGGTTCGTGCTACTATTGATGGTATCAAGCAATTGAAATCCGCTGAAGAAGTGGCTAAATTGCGTGGTAAGTCAGTAGAGGAACTGTTAGGATAAGGAGGGAAATCAAATGGCAAAGAAATTGGAAATTACCCTCACGCGTAGTTTAATCGGCCGTTCCGAAGACCAACGCGTAACAGTGAATACTCTTGGTCTTAAGAAAATGCACCAAACTGTAGTGCATAACGACAACGATGCTATTCGCGGTATGATCAACAAGGTTTCACACCTTGTAACTGTTAAAGAAATTTAATGCTAACTAACGTTGATATAAGGAGGTGCCAGCATGAAACTTCACGAATTAAAACCTGCAGAAGGTTCTCGTAAAGCGCGCAAACGTGTAGGTCGCGGTATTGGTTCTGGTCACGGTAAAACCGCTACTAAAGGTCACAAAGGTCAAAATGCCCGCTCTGGCGGTGGTGTTCGCCTTGGATTTGAAGGGGGTCAAACTCCTCTATTCAGACGTTTGCCAAAACGTGGATTCACTAATATTCATCGTAAAGAATTTGCAGCCGTAAACCTAGAAAAGCTTAACCGCTTTGAAGATGGTACTGAAGTAACGCCTGAATTGTTAATCGAAACAGGTGTTGTGAAAAGTGAAAAAGCAGGAATCAAAATTCTTGCTAAAGGTAACGTAGAGAAAAAGTTAACTGTAAAAGCTCATAAATTCTCTGCTGCTGCAAAAGAAGCGATTGAAGCCGCAGGCGGTAAAACTGAGGTGATTTAATGTTCCGTACATTACGTAATTTCATGCGAGTGAAAGATATCAGGAACAAAATTCTCTTCACTCTTGCTATGCTAGTAATTTATCGCATCGGCACCTTCATCCCGGTTCCGGGTGTGAATGCTGAGATACTCAATATGAGCGATCAGTTAAGCGTTTTTGGAGTTCTTAACTTCTTCGGAGGCGGAGCTCTTAGCAACTTTTCTATTTTAGCGATGGGTATCATGCCGTATATCACGGCATCGATCATCATCCAGCTCTTGCAGATGGATGTTGTCCCTAAATTCGCTGAATGGTCTAAGCAAGGTGAGGTTGGACGGCGTAAATTAGCTCAGTTTACCCGCTATGGAACGATTGTGCTTGGATTTATCCAAGCTCTCGGTATGTCATACGGTTTTAACAACATGGCTAATGGAGCTTTGATAGAAAACCCAGGAATTACGACGTATCTGTTGATTGCAACAGTATTAACAGCCGGTACCGCATTCTTATTGTGGCTCGGTGAACAAATCACATCTAATGGTGTTGGAAATGGGATTTCGATCATTATCTTCGCAGGTATTGTTTCCGCAATCCCTTCTACACTTAACCAAGTATATGCAACAATGTTCGAAGATGCTGGTGATGCTCTGTTCCTAAACATTGTTATTGCAGTCTTGATTGTTTTGGCAATCATCGCAATCATTGTTGGAGTTATCTTCATTCAGCAAGCAAACAGAAAAGTACCTATCCAATATGCGAAGCAGGTTGCTGGCAAAGGCCCGGTTGGTGGACATAATACTCACTTGCCTTTGAAAGTTAACTCTGCTGGTGTAATACCGGTAATCTTTGCTGTTTCCTTCATTATCACTCCACCGACGATCGCCTCTTTCTTCGGAGAGAACAGTGTGACGACGTGGATCACGAATACATTTGATTACACTCGCCCGGTTGGGATGATTCTCTACATTGCTTTGATCATTGCTTTCTCCTATTTTTATGCTTTCATTCAAGTTAACCCGGAACAGCTGTCCGAGAACTTGAAGAAGCAGGGAGGATATGTACCAGGAATTCGTCCGGGTAATGCCACTCGGGAATACTTTACTCGCGTATTGTACCGATTGACTTTCGTCGGGGCGCTATTCCTTGCATTTATTGCTATACTTCCGGTACTATTTACTAAGTTGGCTGACCTTCCGTCTTCTGCCCAAATTGGCGGAACAAGTCTTCTGATTGTAGTAGGTGTCGCCTTAGATACAATGAAGCAATTAGAATCACAGTTAGTGAAGAGACATTACAAAGGATTTATTAAATAAAAGGTTTCGGGGACATTTATGCTCCCCAAGCCTATTATTGTTTAGGGGGAAAAAGTGTGAATCTTGTATTAATGGGACTGCCAGGCGCCGGTAAAGGCACTCAAGCAGAAAGAATAGTAGAAGAATACCATATCCCTCATATCTCTACTGGAGATATGTTTCGGGCAGCAATGAAGGATGAAACTCCGCTTGGTCTTGAGGCGAAATCCTATATGGATAAAGGCGAGCTTGTTCCTGATGAAGTTACCATCGGAATTGTACGCGAGCGTTTAGCTAAGGATGACTGCCAAAAAGGATTCTTGCTTGATGGATTCCCTCGTACAGTTGCTCAAGCTGAAGCACTTGAAGCGCTTCTCGCTGAAATGGATCGGCAATTAGACTATGTCATTAATATAGAAGTAGATAAAAGCATACTAATGGAGCGCTTGACAGGCCGACGCATCTGCAAGGCATGCGGTGCTACTTACCATCTAGTATTCAATCCTCCAGCCAAAGAAGGCGTGTGCGACCGCTGTGGGGGAGAGTTGTACCAAAGAGCGGATGACAACGAGGCAACGGTTCAGACCCGTCTCGATGTTAACATTCAACAGTCGCAGCCACTGATTACCTTCTATGAAGGAAAAGGTTATTTACGAAATCTTGACGGACAGCAACCGATTGATAAAGTCTTCGCGGATATAGAAGAGCTGCTCGGGAGCTTGTCTCGATGATCATTTGTAAAACCCCACGCGAGATTGCGATCATGCGTGAAGCCGGCCGTTTAGTTGCGCTCACACACCAAGAGCTGCAAAAATATATTCAGCCTGGCATTACTACAAAGGAATTGGATGCAATCGCAGATGAGTTTATCTGCAAACATGGTGCAATTCCGTCCTTTAAAGGGTATAATGGTTTTCGTGGCAGCATTTGTACATCCGTTAATAACGAGCTTGTACATGGCATTCCTGGTAAAAAAACATTGAAGGACGGCGATATAATCAGTATTGATATAGGCGCTAAGCTCAATGGTTATCACGGTGATTCAGCATGGACTTATCCTGTTGGAGAAATCGATGATGATACTAGGAGACTGCTTCAAGTAACAGAAACGTCCCTTTTTAAGGGGATTTCGGAAATAAAGCCAGGCCAACGTCTCTCTAATATCTCACATGCTATTCAAACATATGTCGAGGAAAACGGCTTTTCTATAGTAAGAGAGTATGTCGGACACGGAATCGGTCAAGACTTACATGAAGCACCGCAATTGCCGCACTTTGGCCCGCCTAATAAAGGTCCAAGGCTGAAGCCGGGAATGGTGATTTGTGTGGAGCCAATGGTCAATGCCGGCAGCCGCTACGTCCAGACGTTGTCGGATAACTGGACGGTGGTCACGGTTGATGGCAGGAATTGTGCCCATTTTGAGCACACCGTTGCGATTACCGAAGAAGGCTATGAAATCTTAACGTTAGTTTAATTGTAGGTGATCTTGATTGATCCATGAGGAAAGATCTCCCCGGTTGGGACAATTTGTGCGTGTCACTCAAGGCAGGGACACAGATCAATATGCCATCGTTGTGAGAATTGCTGATGAAAAGTTTGTTTGGATCGCTGACGGTGACAGGCGTAAGTTTGATCGCGCGAAGCGAAAGAACATGCTTCATTTGCATTTTTATGAAGCTCATTCTCCTGAGGTGGAGAATAGCTTAGGGGAAACAGGTCGCGTCACGAACGGAAAACTCCGTTACGCATTGACATATTTTTTGAAAAGCCTAGAGAAGAAGGGAGAAGAACTGTAATGGCAAAAGATGATGTTATTGAAGTTGAGGGTACAGTTACTGAGACTTTACCAAACGCTATGTTTAAAGTGGAATTAGAGAATGGCCATACTGTCCTTGCTCATGTGTCCGGCAAAATTAGAATGCACTTCATTCGAATTCTGCCTGGTGACAAAGTGACGGTTGAGCTATCTCCTTATGACTTAACCCGCGGAAGAATAACGTATCGTTTTAAATAATCTCGGTTGCACTCCGCATTTTATAAGGAGGGAAAACAATGAAAGTCAGACCATCAGTAAAACCAATCTGCGAAAAATGTAAAGTTATCCGTAGAAACGGTAAAGTAATGGTTATTTGTGAAAACCCAAAGCATAAGCAAAAACAAGGGTAATAATAAAGGAGGTGCGCATATAAATGGCACGTATTGCTGGAGTAGATATTCCTCGTGACAAACGAGTTGTTATTTCTTTAACTTATATTTTCGGTATTGGCAGACCAACTGCTGAAAAAGTTCTTGCAGAAGCTGGTGTTTCTCAAGATACTCGCGTACGCGATCTTACTGAAGACGAGTTGAACAAAATCCGTGAAATCATCGACGGTTACAAAGTAGAAGGTGACCTTCGCCGTGAAGTTTCCCTTAACATCAAACGTCTAATGGAAATCGGATGCTACCGTGGACTTCGCCACAGAAGAGGACTTCCTGTTCGTGGACAAAACACGAAAAACAACGCTCGTACTCGTAAAGGCCCACGTAAAACTGTAGCTAACAAGAAAAAATAATAAGTGAGGAGGTTTTGTCGACATGGCACGCAAAACGAATACACGCAAACGTCGCGTGAAAAAGAACGTAGAATCTGGTATCGCCCACATTCGTTCTACTTTTAATAACACTATCGTTACTATTACTGACGCACACGGAAATGCGATTTCTTGGTCTAGTGCTGGTGCACTTGGCTTCAGAGGTTCCCGTAAGTCAACTCCGTTCGCTGCTCAGATGGCAGCAGAAACTGCAGCTAAAACATCAATGGAACACGGTATGAAAACTTTAGAAGTAACTGTAAAAGGACCTGGTTCTGGTCGTGAAGCAGCTATCCGTGCTTTACAAGCAGCTGGTCTTGAAGTTACAGCTATTAAAGATGTAACTCCAGTTCCTCATAATGGTTGCCGCCCACCAAAACGCCGTCGTGTGTAATTTTGTTTGAATAGATTTTATATCCCTGTCTATAATGGGATAATAGAAAGGTTTTCTTATTTAAGAAAGTCATCAGTAAGTTGCGCACATTCGGGAGTCTATATTGGGGAATTTCGGTTAGATCGAAACCACTACCTTCTTCTAGCCGGGGTTTCGACGTTTTGAAGGAGGGTATTGTTGAATGATCGAGATAGAAAAACCAAAAATTGAAACGGTTCAAATCAGCGAAGACGGAAAATATGGGAAGTTTATCGTTGAACCACTTGAGCGTGGATATGGAACAACTCTGGGTAACTCCTTACGTCGTATCCTATTATCCTCATTGCCTGGTGCTGCCGTTACATCTATTCAAATTGATGGTGTACTCCATGAGTTCTCTACTATTGAGGGTGTAGAAGAAGATGTAACAGCTATCATCCTAAATATCAAGAAGCTCGCATTGAAGATTTATTCCGATGAGGAAAAAACCCTTGAAATTGATGTTCAAGGTGAAGGAGCTGTAACGGCTGCTGATATTACACATGATAGTGACGTAGAAATCCTTAATCCGGATCTTCTCATTGCTCATCTATCCAAGAAAGCACACTTGCGCATGCGCTTAGTGGCTAAACGCGGAAGAGGCTACACGCCGGCTGATCAAAACAAACGTGAAGATCAACCAATCGGTGTAATACCAATTGACTCTATTTACACTCCAGTATCCCGCATGACTTATCAAGTAGAAAATACGCGTGTTGGTCAATTGACTAATTTCGATAAGTTGACTCTTGATGTATGGACTGATGGAAGTACTGGTCCAAAAGAAGCGATTGCGCTCGGCGCTAAGATCGTTACTGAGCATTTAAATATCTTTGTTGGTTTAACGGATGAAGCTCAAAATGCTGAAATCATGGTTGAAAAAGAAGAAGATCAAAAAGAAAAAGTACTTGAGATGACAATCGAAGAGCTTGATCTTTCTGTTCGTTCTTACAACTGCTTGAAGCGTGCTGGCATCAACACGGTGCAAGAGCTTGCCAATAAAACAGAAGAAGATATGATGAAGGTTCGTAACCTTGGCCGTAAATCACTTGAAGAAGTGAAAGCTAAGCTTGAAGAATTAGGTCTTTCCCTGCGTAAAGACGACTAATAAAAGATAAGATACAATCCGTATTTCACCTAAAGGAGGGAAACTTTCATGGCATACAGAAAGTTAGGACGTACAAGTGCACAGCGTAAAGCTATGCTACGTGACTTGGCTACTGATTTAATCATCAACGAACGTATTGAAACGACTGAAACTCGTGCGAAAGAATTGCGTTCAGTAGTTGAGAAAATGATCACTCTAGGCAAACGTGGAGATTTACACGCTCGTCGTCAAGCAGCTGCTTACATCCGTAACGAAGTTGCAAACGAAGAGTCTGGCCAAGATGCTGTTCAAAAATTATTCGCTGAAATCGCACCTCGTTATGAAGAGCGCCAAGGCGGTTACACTCGTATCATGAAAATTGGTCCACGTCGCGGTGACGCTGCACCAATGGTAATCATCGAGTTAGTTTAATAAGTGAAATCAAGGGAGAGTTCATCCTCTCTTCTGATTCTCTTTTTGACAAGCCTATAGCATGAAGCGCAGCGGTACGTTGCGCTTATGCTTTTAAGCTTATTTACTGAAAAATCCAAAAAACGACGGAGCGTTACGATATAGCTCACATTTAGGTGACGATCTGAATGTTAGCATGTCTAGCTCTTGCACCCCTATTTGCGGACAAAACGTATGTTGTCCGCGTGTGGTTAAGATAAGGTGAATGCTGTTCTTAATTCCGAGGACCTCTGGTCTTGTCGGAAGGGGGTGCAGCGTTTTTTTATACCTAAAATTAAGCAAACAGTGGAGAAAGCTATATAATGAGAAGAGCAGAGAATAGAGAAGCGTATGGAGGAAGTTATGAGGAAACTGTTGGCAGAAGTAAGCAATGTATCCTTTCAATATGATACTAGCACCAGAAAAGCCCTTGACGGCATCTCTTTTTCCGTTGTCGAGGGAGAATGGCTGGCCATTGTAGGACATAATGGTTCAGGTAAATCGACCTTGGCCAAGCTTTTAATTGGCCTGAATTTCCCAAGTGAAGGGAAGATCAAGGTTGGCGATATGGACATGAGCGAGGAGCATATATGGGAGATCAGACGCCAAATTGGCATGGTTTTTCAGAATCCCGATAACCAATTTGTTGGCACGACGGTTGTGGATGATGTGGCTTTTGGTTTGGAAAATGCCGGCATCGAAAGAGAAGTCATGATAAGCCGGGTTAAGGATGCGCTCTTAAAAGTGCGCATGGATGGCTTTCTCAATCAAGAGCCGCACCATTTGTCTGGCGGTCAGAAGCAGCGTGTAGCCATTGCAGGCGTGCTAGCGCTTGGACCGTCCATCATCATATTGGATGAAGCAACATCTATGCTTGACCCGATGGGCAAAGCAGAGGTGCTTGAGACCATCCGTCAGCTGAAGGCAGACCGAAATTTAACGGTTATCTCCATTACTCATGATTTGGAGGAGGCTGCACGGGCAGATCGGATGATCGTCCTTAATCAAGGGAAAATCTTTGCTGAAGGGACACCAAGTGAGATTTTTGCACTTGATGAAGAGTTGATTAAGCTCGGACTTGATATTCCCTTCTCTGTGAAGATGGGCAAGCTCCTGCGTGAGCAAGGGCTCGATGTAAGCAATCACATCACTGAGGAAGGGCTGGTGGATGAACTATGCAAATATCGCTCAAACAAGTAGCACATATTTATCAGGAGGGTACCCCATTTGAATTCAGGGCTATCCATGATATCAATGTAGAATTCCCCTCTGGCTCCTTCATTGGTGTGATCGGTCACACTGGATCTGGGAAGTCTACCCTGCTGCAGCATTTGAATGCCTTATTAAAGCCTTCGGAAGGGTCGGTTACGATTGGGGAACGAATGATAACATCTGATAAGAAGATGAAGAACCTAAAAGCCATTCGTAAGCAGGTCGGAATCGTCTTTCAGTTCCCAGAACACCAGTTGTTCGAAGAAACGGTTGAGAAGGACATCTGCTTTGGGCCAATGAATTTTGGGGTGAGTGAAGAGGAAGCCAAAGCTAGGGCAAGGGCAGCGCTAGAGCTCGTGGGCTTGCATGAGTCCCTTCTGAATGTATCTCCGTTTGATTTATCAGGAGGGCAAATGAGAAGGGTTGCGATTGCTGGTGTTCTTGCGATGGAGCCGGAGGTCATCGTTCTTGATGAGCCAACAGCCGGGCTGGACCCTAAAGGACGCAAGGAGATCATGGAGATGTTCTATAAGCTCCATAAGGAGAAAGGCATCACAACGATTCTCGTAACGCACAGCATGGAGGACGCAGCCCGCTATGCTGATGAACTTGTCATCATGAATAAGGGGACAATCGTTAAGAAGGCGCCCCCTTCTGAGATTTTTGCTGAGCCGGAAGAATTGATGGAACTTGGACTAGCTGTGCCTGATACTGTTCGTTTTCAGCTCGACTTTGAAGAGAAGACTGGCCTTCGATTGACGAAGAGACATCTGTCGATGGAGGAGCTGGCGATAGAGATTAAAGCTGTGCTCGGAGGTGGCGAACTATGATGGACAAGTTTATCATTGGACGCTATGTTCCATCGGATTCTGTCATACACCGCATGGACCCAAGGGCAAAGCTATTAATGGTATTGATCTATATCTGTATCGTCTTTCTGGCGAATAACTGGTTATCCTACGGGCTGTTGATTCTTTTCACGCTTATTGTTATTGCCCTGACAAAGATTAAACCCTCCTTCATCATACAAGGCTTAAAGCCGGTTATCCTCCTTATAATCCTGACGTTGATTATCCAGCTCTTCTTTACGAAGAGGGGAGAGGTTGTTTTCACGCTCTTTGGGATGGATATATATGATGAAGGGATTAAGATGGGGGTCTTTATCTCCCTGCGCTTTACCCTGCTCATTCTCATTACGAGCGTCATGACGCTGACAACCACACCGATTGAGATCACTGATGGGTTGGAGACCTTGCTGAACCCATTGAAGAAGGTTAAATTCCCTGTCCATGAGCTTGCACTTATGATGTCTATCTCCCTGCGCTTTATCCCAACCTTACTCGAGGAAACGGATAAGATCGTCAAGGCACAGACGTCAAGGGGTGTGGATTTCTCCAGCGGACCGCTGAAGGAGAGATTCCAGGCGGTTGTCCCATTGCTTGTGCCGCTGTTTGTAGGCTCATTTAAGCGTGCTGAAGAGCTTGCAGTTGCTATGGAAGCAAGGGGCTATCGCGGCGGAGAAGGGCGTACAAAGTACAGAGCGCTCTCCTGGCATATGAGGGATACTCTATTAATGGGCTCCCTTGTTATCTTAACGATACTACTAATATGGACGCGATCATAAATGGAAAAGACAATGCAAAGATATAAATGTACATTGGCTTATGATGGGACAGGCTTTGCCGGCTATCAAGTGCAGCCGGGCAAACGAACCGTCCAGCTTGAGGTTGAAGAAGCCTTGAGTAGGATTCATAAGGGACAGGCAATCCGGATAGCTGCGTCCGGACGAACGGACGCAGGTGTGCATGCACGCGGGCAGGTAGTGCATTTTGATTCTGCCCTCGGAATACCGGCTGAGCGCTGGAAGAAGGCCTTAAATGCGATGCTGCCTGATGATATCTCCATTCTGGATGTTATACCGGTTGATACGGCCTTCCATGCCCGTTTCAATAGCATCCGTAAAGAATACCGCTATCGAATCAGTCTTAGGGAAGAGCGTGATCCTTTCCTGCGCCACTATGCCTATCATTATCCATACCGGCTTGATTTAGAGGCAATGAAGGAAGCCGCTCAGCTTTTAACGGGCACGCATGACTTCACGAGCTTCTGTTCCGCCAAAACAGAGGTGATTGATAGGGTTCGAACGGTTGAGGAAATTATTTTCAACACCAACGATGATGAATTGGTGATACAATTCATAGGCGATGGCTTTTTGTACAATATGGTCCGTATCCTGACAGGGACTCTTCTAGAGGTTGGGAGCGGCAGAAGAGATCCTGCTGAGATGGAGAAGATCCTTGCTGCAAAGGACCGTGTGCAGGCAGGAAAGACAGCGCCGGGGCATGGATTATATTTGTGGAAAGTGGATTATGCCATAACAACTAATCCAGGTGTAACATTTTCTTGACTTTAGGTCGAAAACGGTATATCATATCATTTGGTATGTTAAAACCACGAGAATAGCCCCGGAAACTATTTCGTGTTTAGATAGAGCCACAAGGATTTTTGAAATGTAAAACAAGGAATTATTTTTAGGAGGGTAAATTAATGCGTACGACGTATATGGCGAAAGCTAGTGATGTAGAACGTAAATGGTACGTTGTCGATGCTGAAGGTCAAACTTTGGGTCGTCTTGCATCAGAAGTAGCCTCAATTCTTAGAGGTAAACACAAACCAACTTATACTCCACATGTTGACACTGGTGATCATGTGATTATTATCAATGCATCTAAAATTGAATTGACTGGTAAGAAATTGACTGACAAAATTTACTACCGTCACAGCATGCACCCAGGTGGATTGAAAACAAGAACTGCTCTTGAAATGAGAACTAACTACCCTGAGAAAATGTTGGAGCAAGCAATCAAAGGCATGCTTCCAAAAGGATCTCTTGGTCGCCAAATGGGCAAAAAATTAAACGTTTATGCTGGAGCTGAACATCCGCACCAAGCACAAAAACCAGAAGTTCTAGAACTTCGCGGTTAATTTAAAAGGAGGATATAACATTGGCACAAGTACAATATTACGGTACTGGTCGACGTAAGAGCTCCGTTGCTCGTGTGCGTTTGATTCCAGGTGAAGGCCGCATCATTATCAACGATCGTAAAATCGAAGAATACATTCCATTTGAAGCACTTCGCGAAGTTGTGAAGCAGCCTCTAGTGGTAACTGAAACTACAAATAGCTATGACGTTTTAGTAAACGTTAAAGGCGGTGGCTACACAGGCCAAGCAGGCGCAATCCGTCACGGTATTGCTCGTGCATTGCTTGAAGTAGATCCAGAAAACCGTCCAGGACTTAAACGTGCTGGATTGTTAACTCGTGACTCTCGCATGAAAGAACGTAAAAAATACGGTCTTAAAGGCGCGCGTCGTGCACCACAATTCTCAAAACGTTAATATTGGTTATATACCAATGTTTACAGCCCTTCCTCAGAAAGAGGAAGGGCTTTTTATTTGAATGATCCCCCTTAGAAGTCCCCCATACATATAAGCTGGTTTGTCTTTCGTCTTCTGAGTAAATCTTATTGTTATTCTTCATACGCCATAGATGCATAAGCCTTATTATTCTCCTCTTTAAGCTGCCCTTTCATTATCGAAACATAACCCTATCAAATATTAAAATAATTAATTTTTATGTTAAATAATTTTAATACTTCACCTTATAAAATAATTTAGACGGTAATATTATTTTAATATAATATTATAAAGTGCTTAACTCATGTGATGTGAGGTGAGCATTCTTTTTGTATTTATCATACTCGGAGGGCAGTAAATGAAAAATAGGGTTTTAATTTTATCAATCATTTTTACTTTATTTATTTCCTGGTTGCCTGTACAAAGCTCTCAGGCAGCTGGATGTGACAATTTAGGAATTGCAAATGATTTTAATGTATTTGTATTTGGAAACCATACTCAAATGAGCTCTGATTCAGAAGGAAGAGTGGCGGTAGGAAAGAGAGCCGAATATACCAATTATGGTATAGGAGATAAATTAACGCCTTCTGCTGCTGGCCGAAATGACTTGATCGTTGGAGAGGAGCTCTATGCAGAAGGCGGTACAAACTTCAATGGGAATACAGTTATTGGCGTGAATGGGACAATTGAAAAATATACAATGACAAATAATAATGGGCAGAAAGAGCCTTTAAGAGAGGACGTAAGTGGTTTATTTGCGGATGCTAAAGCAGATTTAATTAACAAAACGTCTAAATGGTCACAATTGACCCCCAATGGTACATTTGAAAACCAGTATTCAACATTAACGTTAAAAGGGGATCATCCAGAATTAAATATTTTCACACTTAAAACGGAAGACTTCCAAGGGGTATCATTATTCAAATTAATTGTGCCAGAGGATGCAACCGTTCTAATAAATGTATTAGGTACTGATTTAAGATTATCAGGGTTTGCTTTAAAAAAAGGTGATCAAGATTTTTCTCCATCTGATGGGGGGAGAATACTCTGGAATTTTCCTGAACTAATTAACTTTGATTTGAGTAATATTGGTATGGTCGGTTCTATATTAGCACCATATGCTACATTAGCACCTACTGGCAGCGGTCAATTAAATGGAACGCTTATTGTAGAAAATTTCATTCATTCGCAGCATGGAGGAATCGAAACACATCATTATCCGTTTAACGCAAAGTTACCAATGGAGGATGAGGAAGACGAACCAATTAAGGACCCAAAAGGATCCATTCAATTCACGAAAGTGGAAAAGGGAACGAACAAAAAGCTTGAGGGAGCCATCTTCCGCCTGTATGTGGATAAAGAATGTACAAAGGAAGCGGACCATGCAGATGTACAATCAAGTGAAGATGGAATCGTAACATTTAAGGAACTATCCTATGGTACCTATTATGTAAAAGAGATCAAAGCGCCAATGGGCTATCAGTTATCATCGGAAATCCGAGAGGTGACCGTGGATAAGAAAGTTGTAGATGCGGGGACATTTGACAATGAATACGATAGCATAATCATCGAAGAACCAAAAGGATCTATCCAATTCACGAAAGTGGAAAAGGGAACAGATAAACAATTAGAAGGTGCTACTTTCCGTTTATATATGGATAAGGAATGTACAAAAGAAGCGGACCACGCAGATGTACAATCAAGTGAAGATGGAATCGTAACATTTAAGGAACTATCCTATGGTACTTATTATGTGAAAGAAATCGCTGCGCCGGAGGGCTACCAGTTGTCCACGGAAATCCGGGAGGTGATCGTCGACAAGGATGATACTGAAGTAGATGCAGGGACATTCGAGAATGAATTGATTTTCGAGGACCCAAAAGGATCCATTCAGTTCACGAAGGTCGAAAAAGGTACGGATAAAAAACTAGAGGGAGCTACCTTCCGTCTGTATATGGATAAGGAATGTACAAAGGAAGCGGGCCATGCAGATGTGCAGTCTGATAAAGAGGGAATCATATCGTTCAAAAATCTCTCATACGGTACTTATTATGTGAAAGAGGTCGAGGCGCCAGAAGGCTACGAGTTATCGACAGAAATCCGAGAGGTGACTGTGGATAAGGAAGTGGTACATGCAGGGACATTCGAAAATGAATTAATCATCATTGAAGAACCAAAAGGGTCTATCCAGTTTAGGAAAATCGAAAAAGGAACGGGTAAACAATTAGAAGGAGCTACCTTCCGTCTGTATATGGATAAGGAATGCACAAAGGAAGCGGACCACGCAGATGTGCAGTCTGATAAAGAGGGAATGGTATCGTTCACCGAATTATCCTATGGTACTTATTATGTGAAAGAGGTTGCTGCGCCTGAGGGCTACCAGTTATCCACGGAAGTTCGAGAGGTGACTGTGGATAAGGAAGTGGTAGATGCAGGGACATTCGACAATGAATTAATTATCGTCGAAGAACCAAAAGGGTCTATCCAGTTTACGAAAATCGAAAAAGGAACGGGTAAACAATTAGAAGGAGCTACCTTCCGCCTGTATATGGATAAGGAATGTACAAAGGAAGCGGACCACACAGATGTGAAATCTAACGAAGATGGTATCGTTTCGTTTACGGATCTGCCATACGGCACCTATTATGTGAAAGAGGTCGCTGCACCGGAGGGCTACCAGTTATCGACAGAAATCCGAGAGGTGACTGTGGATGGGGAAGTAGTAGATGCAGGGACATTCGAAAATGAATTAATCATCATTGAAGAACCAAAAGGGTCTATCCAGTTTACGAAAATCGAAAAAGGAACGGGTAAACAATTAGAAGGAGCTACCTTCCGCCTGTATATGGATAAGGAATGTACAAAGGAAGCGGGCCATGCAGATGTAAAATCTGATAAAAATGGAATCGTATCGTTCACCGAATTATCCTATGGTACTTATTATGTGAAAGAGATTGCTGCGCCGAAAGGCTACCAGTTATCCACGGAAGTTCGAATGGTGACTGTGGATGGGGAAGCAGTAGATGCAGGCACATTTGACAATGAATTAATCATCGTCGAAAAAGGGTCCATCCAGTTTACGAAGGTTGAAAAAGGAACGGGTAAACAATTAGAAGGTGCTACCTTCCGTCTGTATATGGATAAGGAATGTACAAAGGAAGCGGGCCACGCAGATGTGAAATCTAACGAAGATGGTATCGTTTCGTTTACGAATCTGCCATATGGCACCTATTATGTGAAAGAAATCGTTGCACCGGAAGGCTACCAATTGTCGACTGAAATTAGAAAAGTGACCGTGGACAAGGAAAAGGTGGATGAAAAGAGATTCGATAATGTCCCAATCAAAGATGAAACAGAACTAGGTTCCATTAAGATTATGAAAATCGACTCTAAAAATAAAGAGGTATTGGAAGGTGCCGAATTCGCCCTATATCAAGGGGAAAGGTTTATTTCTACAGGTAAAACAGATAAGCATGGAATTGTTACATTTGAAAAATTACCATATGGTACATATTATATTAAAGAAACGAAGGCACCAGAAGGCTATCAGCTTTCAGATGCAGTAATAACAATTGAAGTAAATGGTAACCAGACGGTGGAAATTGAGTTTGAAAATCATTTGATCGAAAAAGAGGTAATAACTGATTCACCAGAAGATGATTCATCAAATATACAAGTACTTGTTCCAGAGGAACCGCTAGCTTCTAATCCTGCTGGGGGAGTAACGGAGGATTCCGAAGATCATAACAAGACAAATATAGATGTTATTGATAGGCTCCCGCAAACTGGGGATACTTCATCAAGAATTCTCATTACGTTGGGTATTGTTTTGATCATGGCAGGTATTTTATTACTAACAAAACGAGCAAAAAGATGAATTGGGCTTTATGAGAAAAATAGGTGGTTTATTATTTCTGGTTGGCGTTGTTTGTTTACTTTATTCTTATCATATTCAAGAGAAGCAAAAAGAAAGTATTAATCAATTGCAGTCTGTATTAGAAGCTATTCGCAATATGGATAATACCGGCAGGTCAGAATCCATTAAAGAAGAATTGAGCTCCTCTTTCAATATAGATAAGGCAGATATCAAAAGGCTTATTATACTGTCTATTCCATCAATTGAATTGGAGGCTCCTGTATTGCCTGAACCAACGCAGGAATATTTAAACGTCGCATTAACCCAGATAAGAAAGAATCAAGTACCCGGTCAGGGCAATTTCACCATTGCTGGACATAATAGCGTGGTATATGGAAGGCATTTTAATCGGTTGGATGAGATAAAGATAGGTGATCAAATCCAGTTGGAAGGCAAGCAGGGTAAATTTGTCTATCAAGTTGAGTCAAAAAAGATTATAAAGCCAACTGATGTAGATGTCCTAAATGAGACTCCAGGGAAAAGAGAAATCACTCTGATTACTTGTACGAAAAGCGGAGCAAAACGAATTGCTGTGAAAGGCCACATAATAGCGAATGAGTAACTATTTTGAGGGTCACTGGGAAATTTACCACGAACAATAGAATAGATAAGAGGAGGACTCCCGTATGTTCGGGGGTCCTTTTATGTTATAAAACATTCCCATTTATCCCATGGCATGAGCGGCTCGTTTCCTTCAAACACTAATAAGCAAATAAGGCCAGTGACAGGCTTTAAAGTGAATTTGAGGTGTTTATATTGAATACAGTTTTGAATTTTACTGCCTTTCGGAAGGAGAAGCAGCAGCAATATGAGCGGGAAGCCTTGAAGGATTTCTCATTGGAGCTGCTTGGCCGGCATTACCGCCACTTAGCCAAAGGACTTAAGTCGCTTCCTGGTTATCCGCTGGAGCCGGCTGAAGAGCATTGTTATGATATGGCCGTTGAATCCTTCCTTTTAGGATCTGCCTACAGTAAGTTCGCTAAGTATGGCGAATCACCGGAGGAAATCATGCGGCGGTCCAAAAGGGAGCTGGATGCACTCGCTGCCCAGCTGTTTTATCATTTGAACCAGCCAATGGGAGAGGCTGCACCTTTTCTTGAGGATACCCTGCGTTCACTTACGCGGGAATACGTGACAACGTGGTGGCTCGAGGGATATTCAAAGGGTATTCAGCGGCACAAAACGCGAATGAAGAAATAGTTCGGGTTCTATCCTCTAACCTTGTCCCATAAGATACAGTAAATAGGATTCTTGGGTAAAGGGGATTGAATATGAACTTACGGAAGAAGCTGATTGTAACTGGATTTCTATTAGGTGTGGCCGTTCTTTTTTTGTTGACGACTTACAAGATGAACCAGGATGCTTCTTTTAAGGCGTGGAATCTTCCGCTGGCAGGCAAAGTAATCATCATTGACCCAGGGCACGGGGGTATTGATGGCGGTGCAGCCTTTAAAGGGGTTATTGAGAAGAATATAACACTCCCTATATCCATGAAGCTGAGGGATTACCTGCAGGAACAGGGGGCCCTTGTTCTCATGACAAGAGAAGAGGATATAGACCTTGCTGATGAAAAGGCGGGTACGGTCAGGGAGCGGAAACGGACTGATCTAATCAATCGAACGAATTTTATTAATGAGTCTGAGGCTGATATGTTTATTAGTGTTCATGCCAATGCCTTCCCACAGAGCAAATCAAAGGGAGCCCAAACTTTTTATTCCCCAAAATTTAAGGAAAACAAACGGGCTGCTAAGCTGATTCAAGCAGAGCTTATCCGCACCTTGAACAACTCAACAAGGCATGCAAAGCCGCTTGAAAATGTTTATTTGGTTAAGTATGCTAAAAAACCTGGAGTGCTGGTGGAGGTCGGTTTTTTGTCTAATGACCAGGAGCGGAAGGACCTTCAGAATAAGGTGTATCAAGATGATATTGCACTCTCTATTTATACAGGGGTTATCCGCTATTTCTTAAAGGAAGATGTCGCTGATTGACGGGTAAAGGCAAATCCTGCTAAAGATATCTGGCGAGTATGGTATACTTAAAGCGTTTACTAATACATACAAGGTAGGTGTCGATAGTGCTGACAGAAGCAAGTGTGAAGGAATTGCTCAAAGATATTAAAGACCCATTTTTAAATAGAACCCTTGAAGAAACCAATGGAATCATTGAAATAAAGATAAAAGAAGAGAAGCAGCATGTAAGTGTGAAGGTCGCGATTGCTAAGACGGGAACCGCCGAACAGCTGCAAATTCAGCAGACTATTGTTAATGCGCTCAAAGAAGGCGGAGCCAATACAGTAGGAATTCGCTTTGCGGATCTGCCTGCAGAGGTGCTGGAGAAATTCCGTGCCTCCATGCCGAAAGAAGAGAAGGGGCTGCTTGATAGCGATACGACCTTTATCGCCATTGCGAGTGGTAAGGGCGGTGTTGGTAAATCAACTGTATCCGTTAATTTAGCTGTAGCATTGGCTCGTCTTGGTAAGAAGGTTGGCTTGGTCGATGCGGATATTTATGGCTTCAGTGTGCCTGATATGATGGGCATCCAAGAAAGACCAACCGTAAAGGGAGAACGTATCTATCCGGTGAATCGAATGGGTGTAAAAGTTATTTCTATGGGGATGTTTGTTGAGGATAATGCGCCAATTATTTGGAGGGGCCCTATGCTTGGCAAAATGCTCAATAATTTCTTCCAGGAGGTTGAATGGGGAGAACTTGACTACCTCCTTCTTGATCTTCCGCCGGGAACAGGTGATGTAGCGCTTGATGTACACTCCATGCTTCCATCTTGTAAGGAGATTATCGTGACAACTCCACATCCAACAGCTGCCTTCGTAGCGGCTCGGGCAGGAGCAATGGCTCTTCGTACGAATCATGAAGTGATTGGTGTTATCGAGAATATGTCTTACTATGAAAGTAAAACGACTGGTGAGAAAGAGTATGTTTTCGGACGCGGCGGCGGAGAGAAGCTGGCAGATGAGCTTGAGGCAGAGCTGCTTGGCAAACTGCCATTAGGACAGCCGGATTGGAATGATGAGGAGTTTGCTCCTTCTATCTATGCTGAGGATCATCCAACAGGGGAGATCTTTACGGAAATGGCTGAGAAGATTACAAAGATTGTCGGCAAGTAAAGGAAAAGCAGGAGGCTGTCCCAAAAGGGGACAGCCTTTTTTTACTCCTGACTATCAAGAGATTATTGGGAGGGTTCGGATTGGCTTGATGAACTATCTTCGCTTTTCTTGGATGATTTTTCATCGGAAGCCTTCAGCAGGATATCACTGATTTGTTCCTGGTAGAGAGGGTTTTCGAGTGTTTCAGTGACAAGCTTCTTCAGCTCCTTGCGCACGTCCTTCTCCTTTAGAATGCTGATAAATTCCTTCTGCATATCAGCACTCTTTAAGACATCTGTTAAAAGGGCAGTATATTCAGGGTCTTTCATTAAGTCCTTTAAAAGGTCAGTGTGAGAAGATTTCATCCCCTTGGCCAATGCTTTGACGAAATCATGATCACTGAAAGCCTTTTTCCAAAAATCCATTTCTTTCTCTGATGTCAGTGTCGTCTCAATTGTTTTTTTAATCGTCTCCTCATCCATGATAAGCTCGGCCTTCACATTCTTATCCGCAAGGGCATTTTGGATGGCTTTTTTACCTTCATCGGTCTCTAGGACATCGACAATCATCTTCTTCTCGTCTGAATAAGAGTCAGCATTCTTTTCGTCACTGCCTTCGCTGCAGCCTGAGGCGAGGGCGATGCTGCAGCAGGCAATCGCGACACCTAGTGCTTTCTTAGACATAGGGCTGTCCTCCTTATCATAAAAATCTACATAGATAGCATGAGACAGAACGTAAAAAATATACATGGTTGGCAGAAATGATAGATTTTTGAAAATCTGATTGGTACAATTTAGAAGAACATACATAGAGGGTGGGGAAGTATGAGTAGTCGATACTGGGTGAAATTATTTATGAATACATTGTTCATTGGCGGAATTACCGCAGGAGTCGTCGGCTTGATTGTTGCTTGGGAGGACTTTCGAGGTCAATCATTATTAGGCCTGTTCACAAGCTTCCTGTGGCTTATGGGTATAGGGTTTATCTTTAGTGTCATTAGTCAGATGTGTTTTTTTGCCTATTTGACTGTGCATCGGCTGGGTCTTTCTATTTTTAAATCAAGTTTCTTGTGGAATGCAGTTCAGCTTGTAATCGTCGTCATTGTTTTGGCTGACCTTGCTTACTTGCGCTTTGTCTTTTTTGCGGGAGAGAATGAGGCGCTTTCCTCCTTCATCGGCTATCCGATTCTGCTGCTGATTGTCGGACTCGTTGTTGGAGCTGCCAAGGTTAAGCAAACAAATCGTCATGCTTTTATTCCGGCGCTGTTCTTTATGATTGTCGTGACAGTCATTGAGTGGTTCCCGGTACTTAGAGTAAATGAGCAGGAATGGATGTATTATATGCTGATTCCGCTGCTTGTTTGTAATGCCTATCAATTATTGATTTTGCCAAGGTATCATGAGAAAAGTGAGCAGGCAGCTAAGGAAAGAGAAGAAAGAAAAAGACTGAACAAGAGAAAGACTGTGCAGTCTTGATAGAAAAAGCCCCCTCTAGAAATTAGAGGGGGTATTTTTTAATATTCTACTTTTGTTACGTCAATGAGCATACCGGTACCTTTAAATAGATAAGACTTATTGGTGATTTCCTGACTTGTCGAATCGGAATTCGAAATCATTTCAGATACTGTGAGCAGTTTGAGGTGTTTCTTATCAATTTCCTTCTTAATGAGCGGGAGTGCCTTCGCTGTTTGCTTAGCTGCATCAGAGGCATGAAGAAGGACGATATCCCCCTTTTTGGCCTGCGAAACATTTTCAATAATGACAGAGGTGCCAGGGTTCTTCCAATCCATTGAATTAATACTCCAGTGAATGACGCTCATTTGCTGCTTTTCAGCAATTTTTAGAACACGCCGATCTACATCACCAGTTGGGGTGCGCAGTAAAACGGCGCGTTTGAGTCCGGCTTTCCGAAAGGCCTCCTGTCCCTTCTGGATATCGGCCTCAATTTCTCCTTCCTCAAGCTCCGTATAGTCCTTATAGGAATAGCCCAGCAAGCCAATTTCGTATCCTTGGTCAACGATTTGCTTGACGATATGAGGGTGTCTTTCAACCCAGGATCCAGAGAGAAAGAAGGTGGCGGCACTGACCTTCTCGTGCTTCAGTGTTTTGATTATGCCTTCCGCTTTTTCATCCCCCCAGCCAATGTTAAAGGTTAAGGCAAGTCCTTTTTCTCCTTTGTAGATGATTTTTGGGTCTCCTTTAATAGAGAAGGAAGGGGACACGGCCATAAACTCAACATAAAAGAACAGCGCGGTAAAGAATGCGATAATAATGAGAAGAAGCAATTGCTTTCCCTTGCGGATATTTGTGACAAAAAAGAAGGGCATCGTTTTCACCTCGTCCATATTTACTCATAATAATGTATTTGAAGAGGTGGACAAATATAACTGCATGCCTGTATAAAAGTCGGAGAAGAGTCGATGCTATAGAAAGTGATCAGAGAGAAAGGAATTAGGTATATGATTGGAATGCTGCTCACAGCAAAGGAAGCAGGCGAATTGGAGATGCTCTTAAAGGCAGAGCTTGATGAGCTCCTTTGTGACGTGATGCTGAAAAAGGAGCTGCCATTAGTGAAAAGGGCAATGGAGGAGCGGTATCGAATACTTTTTGGGGTATATGGCAGAATTGCTTCAGAGGGTGATAAATACAAGTATCAAACGGCTTTGAAAATGTTGAAATAAAAAATGAAAAAAAGCATTGACTCCTAGGTGGATAGCTGATATATTTATATACGTTGTCACGAAAGAAGTTATCCCAAAAGGATAAACGGCTTGAAAAAAACTTTAAAAAAGTTGTTGACAGCAAATAAGTTATCTTGATATAATACAAAAGTCGCTAACACGACAGATTGTTCTTTGAAAACTAAACAAAACGAAACGCTAAGCAAGTCTTAAAACTTGAGAGTTTAACTCTCGTCAATGTTTTATTTTTAATAGCTAGATCAAACATCTTTTGGAGAGTTTGATCCTGGCTCAGGACGAACGCTGGCGGCGTGCCTAATACATGCAAGTCGAGCGAATCAGATGGGAGCTTGCTCCCGGATGATTAGCGGCGGACGGGTGAGTAACACGTGGGCAACCTGCCCGTAAGATTGGGATAACTCCGGGAAACCGGTGCTAATACCGAATAGTTTCTGACACCTCATGGTGTCAGAGGGAAAGTTGGCTTCGGCTAACACTTACGGATGGGCCCGCGGCGCATTAGCTAGTTGGTGAGGTAACGGCTCACCAAGGCGACGATGCGTAGCCGACCTGAGAGGGTGATCGGCCACACTGGGACTGAGACACGGCCCAGACTCCTACGGGAGGCAGCAGTAGGGAATCTTCCGCAATGGACGAAAGTCTGACGGAGCAACGCCGCGTGAGCGAAGAAGGCCTTCGGGTCGTAAAGCTCTGTTGTCAGGGAAGAACAAGTGCCATTCGAATAGGTTGGCACCTTGACGGTACCTGACCAGAAAGCCACGGCTAACTACGTGCCAGCAGCCGCGGTAATACGTAGGTGGCAAGCGTTGTCCGGAATTATTGGGCGTAAAGCGCGCGCAGGCGGTCCTTTAAGTCTGATGTGAAAGCCCACGGCTCAACCGTGGAGGGTCATTGGAAACTGGAGGACTTGAGTGCAGAAGAGAAGAGTGGAATTCCACGTGTAGCGGTGAAATGCGTAGAGATGTGGAGGAACACCAGTGGCGAAGGCGACTCTTTGGTCTGTAACTGACGCTGAGGCGCGAAAGCGTGGGGAGCAAACAGGATTAGATACCCTGGTAGTCCACGCCGTAAACGATGAGTGCTAAGTGTTAGGGGGTTTCCGCCCCTTAGTGCTGCAGCTAACGCATTAAGCACTCCGCCTGGGGAGTACGGCCGCAAGGCTGAGACTCAAAGGAATTGACGGGGGCCCGCACAAGCGGTGGAGCATGTGGTTTAATTCGAAGCAACGCGAAGAACCTTACCAGGTCTTGACATCCTCTGAAAACCCTAGAGATAGGGCGTTCCCCTTCGGGGGACAGAGTGACAGGTGGTGCATGGTTGTCGTCAGCTCGTGTCGTGAGATGTTGGGTTAAGTCCCGCAACGAGCGCAACCCCTGTCCTTAGTTGCCAGCATTCAGTTGGGCACTCTAGGGAGACTGCCGGTGACAAACCGGAGGAAGGTGGGGATGACGTCAAATCATCATGCCCCTTATGACCTGGGCTACACACGTGCTACAATGGGTGGTACGAAGGGCAGCAAGACCGCGAGGTTAAGCAAATCCCATAAAACCACTCTCAGTTCGGATTGCAGGCTGCAACTCGCCTGCATGAAGCTGGAATCGCTAGTAATCGCGGATCAGCATGCCGCGGTGAATACGTTCCCGGGCCTTGTACACACCGCCCGTCACACCACGAGAGTTTGTAACACCCGAAGTCGGTGGGGTAACCCTTACGGGAGCCAGCCGCCGAAGGTGGGACAGATGATTGGGGTGAAGTCGTAACAAGGTAGCCGTATCGGAAGGTGCGGCTGGATCACGTCCTTTCTAAGGAATATAGACTGCCTCAGCCAAGTAGTTTTGTTTAGTTTTGAAGGAGCAATCCTTCTGAAAATTGTTCTTTGAAAACTGGATAATGTAGTAAGGCAAAGTAATGCGTCATTAATGTATAAAAACCGAGTAAGAGTTTTTTAACGGTTAAGTTAATAAGGGCGCACGGTGGATGCCTTGGCACTAGGAGCCGATGAAGGACGGGACTAACACCGATATGCTTCGGGGAGCTGTAAGTAAGCTTTGATCCGGAGATTTCCGAATGGGGAAACCTACTGTTCGTAATGGAGCAGTATCTTACACTGAATTCATAGGTGTATGAAGGCACACCCGGGGAACTGAAACATCTAAGTACCCGGAGGAAGAGAAAGCCAACGCGATTTCCTGAGTAGCGGCGAGCGAAACGGAACCAGCCCAAACCAGAAGGCTTGCCTTCTGGGGTTGTAGGACACTCATTGTGGAGTTACAAAGGAACGGGGTAGGCGAAGCGACCTGGAAAGGTCCGTCAGAGAAGGTAACAACCCTGTAACCGAAACTTCGTTCCCTCCCGAGTGGATCCTGAGTACGGCGGAACACGAGGAATTCCGTCGGAATCCGGGAGGACCATCTCCCAAGGCTAAATACTCCCTAGTGACCGATAGTGAACCAGTACCGTGAGGGAAAGGTGAAAAGCACCCCGGAAGGGAAAGAGATCC
>NZ_LFZV01000001.1:3856052-3935214 GCF_001183965.1 Bacillus sp. FJAT-27916 | reverse complement strand
TCCCATGCGAGGTTAAGTTGAAGAGACGGAGCCGCAGCGAAAGCGAGTCTGAATAGGGCGTATGAGTATGTGGTCGTAGACCCGAAACCAGGTGATCTACCCATGTCCAGGATGAAGTCCAGGTAACACTGGATGGAGGTCCGAACCCACGCACGTTGAAAAGTGCGGGGATGAGGTGTGGGTAGCGGAGAAATTCCAATCGAACCTGGAGATAGCTGGTTCTCTCCGAAATAGCTTTAGGGCTAGCCTCGAACTGAGAGTCTTGGAGGTAGAGCACTGTTTGGACTAGGGGCCCTCATCGGGTTACCGAATTCAGACAAACTCCGAATGCCAAAGACTTATGTTCGGGAGTCAGACTGCGAGTGATAAGATCCGTAGTCAAAAGGGAAACAGCCCAGACCGCCAGCTAAGGTCCCAAAGTATACGTTAAGTGGAAAAGGATGTGGAGTTGCCCAGACAACCAGGATGTTGGCTTAGAAGCAGCCACCATTTAAAGAGTGCGTAATAGCTCACTGGTCGAGTGACTCTGCGCCGAAAATGTACCGGGGCTAAACGTATCACCGAAGCTGCGGATGCATACCGTATGGTATGCGTGGTAGGAGAGCGTTCTAAGGGCTGTGAAGCATGACCGGAAGGACATGTGGAGCGCTTAGAAGTGAGAATGCCGGTATGAGTAGCGAAAGAAGGGTGAGAATCCCTTCCACCGAATGCCTAAGGTTTCCTGAGGAAGGCTCGTCCGCTCAGGGTTAGTCAGGACCTAAGCCGAGGCCGAAAGGCGTAGGCGATGGACAACAGGTTGATATTCCTGTACCACCTCTCTTCCATTTGAGTGATGGGGGGACGCAGTAGGATAGGGTAAGCGCGCTGTTGGATATGCGCGTCCAAGCAGTTAGGCCGATGAGTAGGCAAATCCGCTCATCACACAAGGCTGAGCTGTGATGGCGAGGGAACTAGAGTACCGAAGTTCCTGATTCCACACTGCCAAGAAAAGCCTCTAGCGAGGAAGAAGGTGCCTGTACCGCAAACCGACACAGGTAGGCGAGGAGAGAATCCTAAGGTGATCGAGAGAACTCTCGTTAAGGAACTCGGCAAAATGACCCCGTAACTTCGGGAGAAGGGGTGCTCACCAGGGTGTCAAAGCCCAGGTGAGCCGCAGTGAAAAGGCCCAGGCGACTGTTTAGCAAAAACACAGGTCTCTGCGAAGCCGCAAGGCGAAGTATAGGGGCTGACGCCTGCCCGGTGCTGGAAGGTTAAGAGGAGCGCTTAGCGTAAGCGAAGGTGCGAATTGAAGCCCCAGTAAACGGCGGCCGTAACTATAACGGTCCTAAGGTAGCGAAATTCCTTGTCGGGTAAGTTCCGACCCGCACGAAAGGCGTAACGATCTGGGCACTGTCTCAACGAGAGACTCGGTGAAATTATAGTACCTGTGAAGATGCAGGTTACCCGCGACAGGACGGAAAGACCCCGTGGAGCTTTACTGCAGCCTGATGTTGAATTGTGGTACAGCTTGTACAGGATAGGTAGGAGCCTTTGAAGCCGGAGCGCCAGCTTCGGTGGAGGCGTCGGTGGGATACTACCCCCGCTGTATTGAACTTCTAACCCGCACCCCTGAACCGGGGTGGGAGACAGTGTCAGGTGGGCAGTTTGACTGGGGCGGTCGCCGCCTAAAGAGTAACGGAGGCGCCCAAAGGTTCCCTCAGAATGGTTGGAAATCATTCGCAGAGTGTAAAGGCACAAGGGAGCTTGACTGCGAGACCTACAAGTCGAGCAGGGACGAAAGTCGGGCTTAGTGATCCGGTGGTTCCGCATGGAAGGGCCATCGCTCAACGGATAAAAGCTACCCCGGGGATAACAGGCTTATCTCCCCCAAGAGTCCACATCGACGGGGAGGGTTGGCACCTCGATGTCGGCTCATCGCATCCTGGGGCTGTAGTCGGTCCCAAGGGTTGGGCTGTTCGCCCATTAAAGCGGTACGCGAGCTGGGTTCAGAACGTCGTGAGACAGTTCGGTCCCTATCCGTCGTGGGCGCAGGAAATTTGAGAGGAGCTGTCCTTAGTACGAGAGGACCGGGATGGACGCACCGCTGGTGTACCAGTTGTTCCGCCAGGAGCATAGCTGGGTAGCTACGTGCGGACGGGATAAGTGCTGAAAGCATCTAAGCATGAAGCCCCCCTCGAGATGAGATTTCCCATAGCGCAAGCTAGTAAGAACCCTGAAAGATGATCAGGTAGATAGGTCCGAGGTGGAAGTGTGGCGACACATGGAGCTGACGGAGACTAATCGTTCGAGGACTTAACCAAGAACAAAGCGCATAGGCCAAACAAACATTATCCAGTTTTGAAAGAATGATTCAACATTCTTCATATAGTCCGGTAACGATGGCGAAGAGGCCACACCCGTTCCCATTCCGAACACGGAAGTTAAGCTCTTCAGCGCCGATGGTAGTTGGGGCTCACGCCCCTGTGAGAGTAGGACGTTGCCGGGCACATACCTTATACTATTCCGCAGTAGCTCAGTGGTAGAGCATTCGGCTGTTAACCGAACGGTCGTAGGTTCGAATCCTACCTGCGGAGCCATTTCTTGCTCGATTGTGCTTCCATAGCTCAGCAGGTAGAGCACTTCCATGGTAAGGAAGAGGTCAGCGGTTCGAGCCCGCTTGGAAGCTCTCGATTGCAGTTATGAAAAAGAAAGAGGCCCCTTGGTCAAGCGGTTAAGACACCGCCCTTTCACGGCGGTAACACGGGTTCGAATCCCGTAGGGGTCACCATTTATCTATATGGAGGATTAGCTCAGCTGGGAGAGCATCTGCCTTACAAGCAGAGGGTCGGCGGTTCGATCCCGTCATCCTCCACCATTAAAATTACCAAACATTTCTTGGTGAAAGTGAACGAAATATCGTTTATACTAATAAATGTCTTATGAAACGTTGATATTATGCCGGTGTAGCTCAATTGGTAGAGCAACTGACTTGTAATCAGTAGGTTGGGGGTTCAAGTCCTCTTGCCGGCACTCTTTAAAACGGAGGGGTAGCGAAGTGGCTAAACGCGGCGGACTGTAAATCCGCTCCTTCGGGTTCGGCAGTTCGAATCTGCCCCCCTCCACCATTTCTTATAAGAAACATCCAACGGACAAAAGAGATTGTCCCTTTTTCTTTTTATTGGGCTATAGCCAAGTGGTAAGGCAACGGACTTTGACTCCGTCATTCGTAGGTTCGAATCCTGCTAGCCCAGCCAATATGAGAGCCATTAGCTCAGTCGGTAGAGCATCTGACTTTTAATCAGAGGGTCGAAGGTTCGAGTCCTTCATGGCTCATTTTGCGGAAGTAGTTCAGTGGTAGAACACCACCTTGCCAAGGTGGGGGTCGCGGGTTCGAATCCCGTCTTCCGCTCCAATGAATAATAATAGTTAAACCTTAGTTGCAATGCAATTAAGGTTTTTTTGTGTGCATCCTGCATAGGCGAAAGCTTGGTGGTACAAGTCCACTACAGGCTTGGCAATAGGAACGGTTAGCGAAAGGCAAGGCGGCTATTGTGAGGTAGTGGCTGAAAGAAGCTGGACGCAAACTCCTGACGGACGAACAGAAACTAGATACAAGGCTGGCTTAGGTCGGATGAGCCTGCACAACAAGACGAAGTCCAATACTGCCCGAAACCTAATGGAGGAAAGTGTAAACTAGGCATTCCAGCCGTTATCGACCGAATGCTTCAACAAGCTATCCATATCCAAGAGTTACGTCCTTCACCGCTCCTTAACAGATAAAGAGCTGGCACGTCACGGATATGAAGACATATCTGTGAAATACCAGCTCATTTACTCAAGCTATTGAACCGCCGTATACGGATCTGTACATACGGTGGTGTGAGAGGGAAAATTCAAGTGAATTTCCCCTCTACTCGATTTTTAAAGGGTACGAATATAAGAATAAATCATTTTATACATTGCTTGTCATATGAGGCAACAAAGCCTACAATTGAGGAGAATGGAGCAAGAGCGATTATTAGAGGACATGAAAAGAAGCAGCATCCTGTATATAGAGGACTACTGCTTTTTGTATACGTACCTTGTTTGATTTTGATACTGATTGATTAACGAATCAAGTTCAGTACTAGCCTTAATGACATCAGAATCGACCATTGAAGAGTGAGAAGCCAATGTAATCATCCGTTGGCGGTATTTCTCAATATCCTTCATTAATGTATGTAGTTCCAATTCGTCACTCCTTACTTACCATATATATTCCTTTTTTACCCAAAATTTTCAAAAAATAAACACTTTCTTTATTCATTTTTATAAAACATGCTAATAAATGAAACTTTTTTCTAGGGCCAGGCGTATATAAGCAAAAAGGCCGCTAATGCGGAGGATGGGAAATTTGGAAGGACTAATAAAAGAAAGAATCCAACAAGTGCGTGATGGAGACCAGCGTGCCTTTGAGGATATAGTTGAATTTTATAAAGACAAGGTATTCCAATTATGCTATCGCATGCTTGGAGACCGCTATGAGGCTGAGGACGTCGCACAGGAGGCCTTTCTTCGGGCATACGTAAATATCCATACATTCCAGATGAACCGTAAATTCTCGACTTGGTTATACCGGATTGCGACGAATCTTTGTATAGATCGAATTCGAAAGAAGAAGCCGGATTTCTACTTGGACGCTGAGGTGGCTGGAACGGAAGGGCTTGATATGTATTCTCAAATTCCCTCCGCTGAGAAACTGCCTGAGGAGGAGCTCGAGAACCTGGAGCTGAAGGAAAGGGTTCAGCTGGAGATTCAAAAGCTTCCCGAGAAGTATCGAGCAGCAATTGTGCTGAAGTATGTGGATGAGCTTTCCTTAAAGGAAATCAGCGAGATTCTCCATTTGCCGATTGGAACAGTCAAGACGCGAATTCATAGAGGAAGAGATGCATTGCGCAAATCAATGCAATCTTTATAATGAGGTGAATGATAATGAGACAATGTCCGGATGATATCGAGGAATATATCCATGATTATCTTGATGGAGAGATTGATAAGGAAAAAGCAAATATACTCCTGGCTCACATCGCGGACTGTGATGAGTGCATGCTGACATTTCAGGAGCTGAACAGAACGATTGCCTTGCTGCAAGGTTCTCATATAGAAGCACCAGCTGGCTTCACAAACAAGGTTATGGATTGCTTGCCAAAGCAATCTCGCAAGATAAATATGAAAAGATGGCTTCAGCGAAATCCTGTCTTGATTGCTGCCTCCATGTTCCTCATGCTGATGGGTGGAACGATGTTCTCCTATTGGGGAGAAGAACAGCAGTTTTCCTTCTCGAAGGATCCAGATATCGTCGTAATGGGTCAGACCGTTATTGTTCCAGAGGGCAAGACGATTGAAGGAGATATGGTCGTCAAAAATGGCAATATTAAGGTTGAAGGAACCGTCCAAGGTGATCTAACCGTTATTAACGGGGAGAAGTATCTTGCCGGAGCTGGAGAGGTAACAGGAGATATAGAAGAGATTGATCAATTATTTGAATGGGTTTGGTATAACATTAAAGAAACCGTGAAAAATATAGTTGAATAAGACCTCGTGATAAATTGGTGGACCTTCCGGATGGAGGTCTGTTTTTTTGAACACACAGATTAGACTGAACTGTTAGAGTTTGTCCGACAGTATGTTATAATAATGGAGTTATATGTATGGACGGGCATAAGAATTAAAAGCCGTCAATGGGAAAGGACATGACTGGAGGACATGACATGCCGTTTCTAGAGAATTTTTCTTTATTAGATTATATAATCAGTATCGCAGATATATTTCTGGTCTGGCTGGTATTTTATAAATTATTGCAAATTATACAAGGAACAAAGGCTGTACAGCTATTAAGAGGGATCATCTTAATCATCGGCGTACGGTTTGCAAGTGAGATTATTGGGCTTAATACGCTGAGTTACCTTATGGAGCAAACGATGACATGGGGGGTACTCGCCATTATCATCATCTTCCAGCCTGAGCTTAGGAGAGCCCTTGAGCAGCTGGGAAGGGGCAAATGGTTCCGCTCCACGAGTATTGAAGATAATGAACATGAGCAAATGATTGAGGCCATTGTGAAGTCTACAAGCTATATGGCGAAAAGGCGGATTGGTGCTTTGATGTCCATTGAACGAGAAACAGGCCTGAATGACTATATTGAGACAGGAATTTCACTTGAATCAAAGGTGACCTCTGAATTGCTCATTAATATCTTTATTCCGAATACGCCGCTTCATGATGGTGCAGTGATTCTGAAAAATAATCAAGTTGCCGCGGCAGCATGTTATCTGCCTTTATCTGAGAGTCCATTTGTTTCAAAGGAGCTTGGAACACGACATAGGGCAGCACTTGGCATTAGTGAAGTAACAGACAGCATTACCATTGTTGTCTCAGAGGAGACAGGCAGTGTGTCTCTCACGAAGAATGGAGAGCTCTATCGGAATCTTTCTCTGGATGAGCTTCAAAACATGCTGGAAAATGAATTGACGATCAGCAATAAAACGACTTCTTCAAATCTTTGGAATTGGAGGTCGAAGAGAAATGGATAAAATCACATCGAGCGGATGGTTTATGAAGGTCGGCGCGTTTGTGATAGCGTTCCTGCTATTTATATCTGTCAACAGTACTCCTGGAAATATTACAAGCACACAATCAAAGGAAGGGTCCACACTTATTAATGATGTACCTGTTGAAATATACTATGACACAGACAATTTGATTGTCAGCGGTGCTCCAGATACAGTGGGGATTACTCTTGAAGGTCCTGAAAGTATTGTAATGGCTACACGCAATAAGATGGACTTTGAGATCTATATAGATTTATCCAATGCAGAAATTGGCTCTCAAAGAGCGCCTATCGAAGTGAAGGGCTTGTCTGATAAGCTGAATTATCAGCTAACCCAAGCTTATGTGGATGTAGATGTCGAGGAGAAGGTGACAGAGGAATATAAAGTCGAGGCGGAGTTTGATAAGAGTGTTCTAGGTGAGGGCTATCAAGCCGGTTCACCGGTCATTGACCCTGCAAAGGTGCAAATCACGGGTGCGAAGAGCTTGGTTAATCAAATTGCCATAGTCAGAGCTGCAGTGAACACAGATGGCAATGTGACAAAGGATATTAATACTGAGGCGGCTGTTCAAGCATATGATGCCAATATGAATAAGCTGGATGTCATCATCAAGCCGGCTTCGGTCAATATTACAATCAATATTAGCAGCCCATCGAAGGAGGTTAACTTGAAGGCGGTTCAAAAAGGGACAGAGCCTAAGGGAGTCACCATCGAGGATGTAAAGCTGGATACCGATAAGGTCACCATTTATGGAGATGTATCTGTTCTGGATAAAGTGAAAGAAATTGAAGTACCGGTGGATATCAGCAGCATTAAAGAGGATACCACGCTAGAGCTGCCGGTCAGCCTCCCAGACGGGGTAGTTGGCTCATCAACTGATACGGTGAAGGTCACTATTGATGTTAAGGAAGACGAAAGTGAGGACAAAGCTGAAAAGGAAGAAGAGGCAGCTTCGACAGAGATAAAAGAAGCTACCGAGACACTCGCTGGCATTCCAATTGGCATCCTAGGGCTGGATGAGAATTTATATGAGGCCAATTTCATTAAGCCAGAGGGCGGGGCTGTATCAATAGAAGTAACAGGGGATGAATCAGTCCTCAAAACATTAAAGACGAGTGATATTACAGTCTCAGTGGATGTTACAGGTCTTGAGGCAGGGGAGCACCAGGTTACAATGAATGTGACAGCACCTGATGAGGTTCATTGGGAGCTTCCCAACGACAGCAAGACCGTAAACATAGAGTTATTAGAAAAGAATTCAGAAGGATAAAATCCATTTTCTTTCATGCCCGCGGGCTGAAAAGAGAGGATATCTAGAAGGAGAGATTTGAACATGGGTAAATATTTCGGTACAGATGGTGTGAGGGGTGTAGCGAATAGCGAACTGACACCTGAGCTTGCTTTTAGGCTAGGCCGATTTGGAGGATATGTATTAACCAAGCATACAGATGAGCGTCCTAAGGTGTTAATTGGACGTGATACCAGGATTTCCGGCTATATGCTGGAGAGTGCACTGGTAGCAGGTCTTCTCTCTATAGGAGCAGAGGTTATGCGTTTAGGCATCATCTCAACCCCAGGCGTAGCTTATTTAACAAAAGCTCTAGGTGCACAGGCCGGAGTCATGATTTCTGCCTCACATAATCCTGTAGCGGATAATGGTATCAAATTCTTCGGCTCTGATGGATTCAAGCTGTCTGATGAACAAGAGGGAGAAATCGAAGAGTTACTTGATATGGAAGCGGACGAACTTCCACGCCCAATCGGTGGTGACCTTGGTACAATCAATGACTTCTTTGAGGGTGGACAGAAGTATATTCAATACTTGAAGCAAACAGCTGATGAAGACTTTACAGGTATTCATGTGGCTCTTGATTGTGCACATGGTGCCACATCCTCTCTTGCGACGCATTTATTTGCTGACTTGGATGCAGATACCTCTACGATGGGGGCATCTCCGAACGGATTGAATATCAATGAGGGAGTTGGATCTACTCATCCTGAACAGCTGGCTCAATTCGTCCTTGAAAAGGGAGCAGATATTGGTCTTGCTTTTGATGGCGACGGCGACCGCTTGATTGCTGTTGATGAAAAAGGCCAAATCGTTGACGGTGATCAAATCATGTATATTTGTGCGAAATACATGAAGGAGCATAACCGCTTGAAGCAAGGCACAGTCGTGTCAACAGTCATGAGCAATATGGGCTTCTACAAGCAGCTTGAGGCTAATGAAATTAAGAGTGCTCAAACAGCTGTCGGTGACCGCTATGTAGTGGAGGAAATGAAAAAAGGCGGCTACAATCTCGGTGGAGAACAGTCCGGTCATATCATTTTCCTTGATTACAACACAACAGGAGACGGATTATTAACAGGTGTGCAGTTAATTAATATTATGAAGCTGACGAAGAAGCCATTGTCTGAGCTGGCTGCTGAGATGACCGTCTATCCGCAAAAGCTTGTGAATATCCGGGTTACAGATAAGCACCATGTAACAGATAATGAAAAGGTGAAGGCAATCATTGAGCAAGTCGAAGGGGAAATGAACGGAAACGGCCGTATCCTCGTTCGTCCTTCTGGAACAGAGCCGCTTGTTCGAGTCATGGCTGAAGCACCGACACAGGAGCAATGTGATGCGTATGTCGACCGTATCGCAGATGTCGTTCGAGCAGAAATGGGATTGGAAAATTAGGCAGAGTGAATGATGCATAAGCGGGGGCAAACCTCCTGCTTATGCATATTTTATATTGGAGCGGGTATACAAGGATTGTTTGACTATGTATTGGGTAGAATTCTGAATTGACTGATTGAGTTGAACCGTGTATGCTAGGAAGTGATTCTAAAAATAGAATGGAGGATAGAAGTCGGGTTTTCTGTATAAGCGCCAGAACTAAACCCATGTGGTGGGATTTAGTTGACGAGGTGGAGGTTATCGAAATGTTCGGCGGGAGCCTCCCAGCTTACATGTGCGGGCTGCAACTCTTTTTACCAAAACAGTTTGGCGACAAACTGGACAGAATAAAGAGAGAAGCACATAACAAATTTGCTGATCAGAGGTAAGGGGGCAAGAATGCCCCTTATTAATATAGAGAGCATTCTTGTTCCCTTCTTCTTATTATAGGAGGATAAACAAGTATGTGTGGAATTGTAGGATATATTGGACATCAAGATGCAAAAGACATTTTACTAAAAGGCTTGGAAAAGCTTGAATATAGAGGATATGATTCAGCGGGTATCGCGGTCATGAATGAAAACGGCGTACATGTCTTCAAAGAAAAGGGACGTATAGCGGATCTTCGCGAGGTTGTTGACAGCAATGTAAGTACAACAAAAGGAATTGGTCATACACGCTGGGCAACTCATGGCGAGCCTAGCTGCAGGAATGCCCACCCTCACCAAAGTGCCAACAAGCGTTTCACTATTGTGCATAACGGTGTAATCGAGAACTATGAGCAATTAAAGAAAGAATACCTGGAAGGCGTTGAACTTTTGAGCGACACGGATACGGAAATCATCGTGCAGCTTATTAGTAAGTTCGTCGAAGAAGGATTATCTGTAGAAGCGGCTTTCTCTAAGACGCTTACTTTATTGCATGGTTCTTATGCGATTGGCTTATTGGATGAACAAGATGCAGATACAATTTATGTTGCGAAGAATAAGAGTCCGCTTTTAGTAGGTGTAGGACTTGGATTCAATGTTATTGCAAGTGATGCAATGGCGATGCTTCAAGTAACAGATCAATTCGTTGAGTTAATGGATAAAGAAATGGTTATCGTCACAAAGGATGACATCACCATTAAAGAACTTGACGGAAAAGTTGTTGAGCGTGAGCCATATACTGCAGAGCTGGATGCTAGTGACATTGAAAAAGGTACGTACCCTCACTATATGCTTAAAGAGATTGATGAGCAGCCGTTGGTAATGCGCAAGATTATCCAGAACTATCAGGATGAGTCTGGCGATTTGACAATCGACCCGGCAATCATCAATGCCATCAATGAGGCAGATCGTCTCTATATCATTGCTTGCGGAACGAGCTATCATGCTGGTTTAGTTGGTAAGCAAATGTTTGAGAAAATGGCAAAGGTTCCAGTAGAAGTGCATGTAGCATCTGAATTCAGCTACAATATGCCTCTTCTCTCTGAAAAGCCATTGTTCATCTTCATCTCTCAAAGCGGTGAGACGGCAGACAGCCGTGCCGTATTGGTCCAAACGAAAGAGATGGGCTACAAAGCGCTTACTATCACGAATGTACCAGGCTCAACATTATCACGTGAAGCGGATTACACTTTGCTCCTTCATGCAGGTCCTGAAATTGCCGTTGCCTCAACAAAAGCTTATACAGCACAAATGGCTGTATTAACCATTCTTGCTTCTGTTGTCGGAAAAGCAAAAGGACAATTGGGAGACTTCCAGGTCGTGAAAGAACTCGGCATTGTTGCTAATGCAATGGAAGCTCTGTGTGATGATAAAGACCGCTTTGAAATGATCGCGCGTGAATATCTATCCGTAACACGCAACTGCTTCTTTATCGGTCGTTCAATCGACTACTATGTATGTCTAGAAGGAGCACTCAAGCTAAAAGAAATTTCTTACATTCAGGCAGAAGGATTTGCTGGCGGAGAATTGAAACACGGTACGATTGCCCTTATTGAAGAAGGCACGCCGGTAATCGCACTTGCAACACAAGAAGACGTTAACCTAAGCATCCGCGGCAACGTAAAAGAAGTTGCGGCACGTGGTGCACACACTTGCATCATCTCTATGCAGGGACTTGAGCAAGAGGGAGACGCTTATGTATTGCCTGAAATCAATCCAATGTTAACACCTCTTATCTCTGTAGTACCATTACAGTTAATTTCTTATTATGCTTCCCTTCACCGCGGCTGTGACGTAGATAAACCACGTAACTTGGCTAAATCGGTGACAGTGGAATAAGGTTAGATGTAAACCGACCAAAATTTTATTTTGGTCGGTTTTATTTTGTTCCTGTCATTACATAATCATATGTGAATATAGCGTGAACGATAGAAACCCCTATCAATAAAGGAGGTTGAGCCTGATTCTGCGTATGCCACAGAACTGTCATAATAAAGAGGTTGTTGCGTCTATTAATTTATTACTATAATAATATTTGAATATATTATATTTTTTGAATTTAATCCTTGGAGGCGATGTTGATTATGAAAGCTGCAGTATGGCATGGAAGAAAAGACATTCGTATTGAGGAAAGAGAATTAAGAGAGTTACGGGACAATGAAGTAACTGTACGTGTTGCATGGGCTGGTATATGTGGCAGTGACTTGCATGAATACGAAGAAGGGCCAGTATTCGTGCCAGCAGAAAAGCAGGATGACCTCACTGGAGAAACGGCTCCCCTTACTATGGGGCATGAATTTGCAGGGGTTATTGAGAAAGTGGGATCAAGTGTTACGAAATATAAAGTAGGAGACCGAGTAGCAATCAATCCTACACTTACATATGGCAATAAACCTGAGGATATGGATATTTATGATGGCTTCAGCTTTATCGGTCTCCATGGTGACGGCGGGTTCACGACATATGCTAATGTTCCGGAGAGTAATGTATATCTCCTCCCTGACACGTTAACCTTACAAGATGGTGCATTAGTCGAACCAATGGCTGTCGCTGTACAAGCTGTTAAAGAAGGTGACCTGCGATTTGGTGATACAGTTGCTGTATTTGGGGCAGGGCCCATTGGATTATTAACCATTATTGCCGCTAAAGCAGCCGGTGCCAGCAAGGTTATTGCCTTAGATTTATCTGAAAGCCGACTGGAGAAAGCAAAGGAACTCGGTGCTACTCATATTATTAACTCTGGGAAAGAAGATCCGGTTAAAGCTATTCGGGCGATTGTTCCAGATGGCGTCGATGTAACCTTTGAGGTAGCAGGTGTTACTCAAACCTATATTCAATCAATTGATGCTACGAGAGCGCGTGGCACAATGGTGATTGTCTCTATTTTTGCTAGGCCTATTGAATGGAATCCATTGCATTTAACCAATACAGGCGTGAAGATCACATCCTCCATTGCCTATTCGCCAACTTCCTTCCAGCAGACAGTAGACCTGATGGGCACTGGACAATTAAAGCCACAAGGAATCATTACCTCACAAATCGAGCTGGATGATATTGTTGAAAAGGGCTTTGAAGCTTTAACTACCGATAAATCGCAATCAAAAATATTAGTTAAGTTAAGCGGAGAAAAATAAAATAAATACATTCCTTCCCCGAGTGAGTATTTTCACTTGGGGATTTCTTTTTCCGGTAATTACGGCTCCAGCTGCAATCATATTCTAAATAACCCCCTTGCCAGGCTTAGCAAGGGGGTAAATGTTGTTAGTATTTAGCTATATCTGCTTCTGGTGTCATGATAATGACTGGGTTTTTCGCTGGTTTCACCCATGAGAGTATTTTGTTTACGTTGCTCTTGGAAGTGGCTACGCAGCCTGCTGTGTAGCCCGATTTTCCTTCTACATGAAAGAAGATGGCCGAGCCCTTATAGGGTGTTCGCTTTGTATTATAGTTAATGACAAAGCCTACGTCATATTGTGAGATGTTCATATTCTCTGCGCTGGTCCATTGACCTTTTGTTTTGCTTTTGGATTGCCATGTGTTGTAGAGCGGGCTTTTACTATCATCCACCCAAACGGAATCTGCGGTGATTTTTTTCTTGGATAGTTTCGTCGTTGGTACAGTGGAGCGATAGAAGGCGGTACCGAGAGTATACTTGCCGGTTGGTGTTTTCATGTCTCCTTCTTTTTTGGAACTGGTCATTCCCTTTTTCCCGATGACGCCGGACATGGTGTAGGTGCGTTTCCATTTGCCATTTGTTTTCTCAAATGCTTGGATGGTCGCTTTATTGGAGGCGGCCGTCTTGTTGGTAACTAGGATGACTTGCTCTGATTTCCCGAGGTTTTTCATCTTTTCAACATCGAGCTTAGCTTGGACCTTGGTTAAGTATTTGGAGCTGGCATAGCCGGTCTTTGTTTTGTATTTAACCTTATACCAAGTGCCTGATTTCGAGATGTATTGAACCGTTTTTCCTTTAGGGATGGTTAAGATAATCTTTCCCTTCGTTGAGGCTGAAGTTCTCAGGTTGAGGTTGGCGGTTGTTTTGTACTGGGTGACTGATGCAGCTTCTGCAGATTTCGTTTTCGGACTGAAGGGACCGGTAACGTAGGAATGGTGGAAACCAAAAGAAGATAAGAGTAGAATAAATGCTACACAAACGATGATTTTTCTATACATTTATACATATTCCTCCTGCCATGTTTTATCTTTTATTATACCGTTATATTGGCTGAAGTTTCATCTTTGAAAAGGTTAGCAGGGAATGCATTCATTGCTGATCTGTTTCTAGATGCCCGTTCCTCCCAATGTTCTTAATATGCAGGCCCGCTCCATTCTAGTAGCACCTTAGCTTTCCTTATAAGAGATTGAGTTGCTGCTAGGGAGAGGGGGTTTGATGAACTTCTTCACTGCTCCATACCTCCAAGATATACACATCATTCATCATTCGACTTGCCTTCAGCTAGGCTCACGAGATTGTTTTCACACTCATCTAGATTCCTTATTGATTCAGCAGTTAAATGATCGTTCTGCTAGGGCATCCTGCTTCTCTTCCTGTACGGTGAATGTACCAAACAAGTTAAATGTAGTTGAATTTCATTTCGATATCATCTATTCCTGTCATTTAGGAAAATAAAATGGATAAGGCGGCGACTTGAATGACTAGTCATATTAGGGTAAAAGCATGCGCGCTCATTATTGAAAAGGGTGCCGTATTATTAGTCGAGTTTAAAGATGAACATGGCGTTCATTATAATTTGCCGGGAGGCGGGGTGAATCCTGGGGAAACGGTGAAAGAGGCTGCCTGCCGAGAAGCGTTTGAGGAAGCCTCTATTGAGGTCGAGGTCGGTCCGCTCGCTTTCGTGTATGAATATGTTCCCCATCTCTGTCATCATAAATATGGAGACACGGTTTCTTTACAGCTGATATTTGATTGTAAGCGCAAGGATGGCTCTATACCGAGGCGGCCAGAGTACCCAGACATGAACCAAACGGATGTGAAATGGATAAAGCTTAAGAACCTGAAGAATGTGGTTCTATATCCCGATGTGAAGGAAACCATCATCCTGTACAATGAATGTGGAACGGGAAGTAGATTGATTGAAGAACCTATAGAAAGGGGTTTTTCTGACTAGGTCCCCGCTTATGCCGCCGTTTTAATTCGTTTTTAGCTGGAATCATGATACAATTGGTTATTATGCTTTATAATCTTGGGTAAAGATGAAAAAAGTGGATATATAAGAAGCCTAATTGGGTAAGGATATTGTGGAGTAAAGGATAGTAAATAAAGAGTGAGGTATATATGAGACGAATACATGAACAATTAGAAGAAAGGATACGCAGTCAGTTTGGTGTCTTCTTCCTTATAGCCGTTGTGATGCTTTGGATGAAGACGTATTTGGTGCAAGTGACGCAGTTTGACTTAGGTGTGCAAGGGATACTTCAGCAATTCCTTCTGCTGATGAACCCTTTGGGCTCTGCACTCATTATACTTGGAATGGCCTGGCTGTTTAGGGGAAGACGGAGATACGCGGCCTTAATGGCGCTTTATTTCTTTCTATCATTCTTATTGTTTGCCAATGTGATGTATTATCGTTTCTTTAATGATTTCATAACCCTGCCAACCCTGTTTCAAACACAGAATTTCGGGGATGTGAGCGGGAGCATTACGGCGCTTTTGAATCCGTATGATTTCATGTTCTTCATTGACTTTGCCGTGCTGATGATCTTGCTGTTTAGTAAGCACATTAAGTCGGCCGAGGGAACTGTGAAGAGAAGAGCGGCTTTAACATTTATGGGAATCGGACTTGTCATCTCAGGATTGAATCTTGCGTTGGCAGAGAGCGACCGTCCACAGCTATTGACAAGAGGCTTTGACCGGAACTATATCGTGAAATATCTAGGGATGTACAATTATGCCGTTTATGATGCGGTGCAAAGCACGAAGGCATCGGCGCAACGTGTTTTGGCAGACAGCAATGATATTACAGAGGTCGTGAATTTTACGAATTCGAATCATGCAGAGCCTAATCCTAAATACTTCGGAAAGGCAGAAGGGATGAATGTGATTTTGATTCATCTCGAGTCGATCCAAGAGTTCCTGATTGATTATGAGCTGCACGGGGAGGAGGTCACTCCATTCCTCAATTCATTAACAAAAGATAAGAACATGATGTATTTCGATAACTTCTTCCATCAAACGGCTCAAGGGAAAACATCAGATGCAGAGTTCATCCTGTCAAATTCCTTGTATGGCTTGCCGCAAGGGTCAGCCTTCACAATGAAGGGAATGAATACGTATCAGGCTGCCCCGGCTATATTGGGTCAGGAAGGTTACACATCAGCAGTTTTTCATCCAAATACAGGAAGCTTTTGGAACCGTAATGAGATTTATAAATCATTTGGATACAACCATTTCTTTGATGCCAGCTCCTATGAAATGGACCCGGAGCAATTGGCGGATTACGGCTTGATGGATAAGCCTTTCTTTGAACAATCCATCCCGTACTTAGAGACCCTGCCGCAGCCATTCTATGCGAAGTTCATTAGTGTCACGCATCATTATCCATTCTCGATGGACCAGGATAAGACCACGATTGAACCGCATATAACAGGTGACCAGTCCGTTGATGACTACTTCCAAACGGCACGTTATGCAGATGAGGCATTGGAGCAATTCTTTGCATACCTGAAGGAATCAGGCCTGTATGATAACTCAATGATCATTATGTATGGAGACCATTACGGTATCTCACAAAATCACGATGCTGCAATGGAAGAAGTACTAGAGAAGGAAGTCACGCCGTTTGTCTCTAAATCAGAGCTGCAGCGTGTGCCATTCTTTATCAGGGTGCCTGGCATGGAAGGTGGTATTAACCATTCTTATGGCGGACAGATTGATATTCTGCCGACCATCCTTCATTTATTAGGCAAAGAGACAAAGGATTATATTCACTTTGGAACTGATTTGTTGTCTAAAGAGCATGATGAAATTGTCCCATTCCGTAACGGAGATTTCGTCAGCCCGACGGTTACCGCGGTTGACGGGGATTATTATGACACAGAGACCGGGTTGCCGCTTGATGAGAGTAAAATAGAAGAAGCGAATAAGTATCATGAAGTCGTCGAATATAAATTACAACTATCTGACCGGGTGGTGAATGGAGATCTTCTCCGTTTCCATTCGCCGGATGCCTTTGAGCCGGTTGACCGTTCAGAGTATGATTACAGCCTGGATGCGAGCAGGCTGGATGATGAAGAAGTAGAGTGAACCTATAGGGAAATAGAAGCAAAAAAGCCATCCTTTGTGGATGGCTTTTTTGAATCTAAGAGACGTTCTTTCCATCTGACATTGACTTTTTTTTCTCGGGACCAACTGTCTCATAATCAAAGCGGGCCTAGGATGTTTCACGGGAAACATAGTGGAAAGAGGAGGTGGATTTTGTTGATTTACTTTTGCAGATGGACAAAAATGAAGTCTGGTAAGAATAAATCTCACCAGACTTCATAGTAAGTTATTTATGCGGCAATGATGCCTCTAGAAATTAGAGCCGATTTATCGGAATCATTTTCCGGAACATAGCCTTTTTCCATTAGGCTTTTAACATAGATTTTGTTATAAACAAATGAGAATATGATACCTGGTATCCAAGCTCCGACTCCTAATGTGAAGACACCCGCAACCCCGGCAAGAACAACCATAATTAATGCCCATTTTAAATCTCCTCTAATTAAAGCTGGAATGAAACCGAAGAAAAAGGTCGTCCAGCTAAAGCCAACTTTCACTTCCTTAACGACGCCTGCAGTATTTCTTAACCTAACCTTCATTCATTACACCCCCCCTAATATTTCATAATTGGTTCATTTCACACGATTAATATCGGACTAAGAAAGTAGTTATTAACCTTTTTCTGGAAAATATATTGGTGTATCCTTTTTACACAATCATCGCAGTTTTAATTGATTATAATAATGAAAAATTTGTGAACATCAACCCGAGTCATATTCTATCTTAGATAGGGAAACCCGCATCACGCGTGCAAAACTGCGGTTTCTATGAGTAGAATGGAAGAGTAGGCCGAACTTTCTAAGTTTATATGAAATTTATATTGGTTTAGTATGCTAGCTTTGACATTATTTTAAGAGGAGGAAACAGAGTGAAAAGGTTTTTGCACGCAGTGACCGATTGGGTGTCAACCAAGAAGGGCATGCGTATTACGATAGTCGCTTGGTTGGTTATCATGATTGGTTTAAGCGCAGGTCCAAAATTAAATGATTATAAGGTGACGAACTTTCAATCGCTTCCTGATGAGGCGGAGTCAATTGTCGCCGAGAATAAGGTAGATGAATGGTTCCCGAGCGATACGGGGACCCCGGGGATTCTCGCCTTCAATAATCCGGATGGGGACGTTGATGTTGCTGAGGTAAAAGAAATCCTTAGCGGCATTATGGATGAGAATATAAAAGGTATTGAAGAGATTGTTGACATTTCCCAGATGCCGCCGCAGGCTGTTGCAGCTTTCGCATCAGAGGATAAGACAACCATGATTGTCCCTATGAATCTTGAAGCGGGTTTGGGCAACTCAGATTACTCCCGTATCAATGATAAAGCATCTGAGATTGGCAATGATATTGCCAAGGATTTAGATACAGACTTCTATATTACGGGTCCAGCTGGAATTGCCGGTGATACGACAAAGCTGTTTGAATCAGCAGACCTAAAATTATTATTTGCGACCATTCTCATTATTTTAGTATTGCTGATTGTCATTTACCGCTCGCCGCTGCTGGCGTTCATTCCATTATTGGCTACGGTAATCGTGTATCAAGTAGCGAATCAATCTGTTGCTTTGCTAGGTGCAGGCGGGCTTGAGATTAATAATTCAACCACATCGATTATGAGCATTCTCTTGTTCGCGGCCGTCATAGATTATTCCTTATTCGTATTCTCGCGTTTCCGTGAGGAACTGAATCATTATGAGGATAAACATGAGGCGATGAAGCATGCAATGCGTGCGACGGGTGAACCGGTCTTCTTCGCGGGCGGAACGGTATTGGCAGCGATGCTTATCTTGTTCTTTGCTGATTTCCGCGATTATCAGAACTTTGCTCCGGTATTCGGTTTGGCTATATTCATTATCATGCTTGCCTCTATTACGCTTGTTCCAGCCTTGTTCACCTTATTTGGGAGAAAGGCGTTCTGGCCTAAAGTTCCGAAATATGGACAGGAATCAGAGGTTAAGCATGGCATTTGGGGACCAATTGCTAAGTTTGTCGTGAACAAGCCTGGGATCTCCGGCGGACTTGTCGCGATTTTCATGGTTGTAACAGCATTGAATGTGTTTAATCTTGATTTTGAATTCAACTCTGTTAAGAACTTCCCTGAAGATTTGCCATCACGTGTTGGCTACGAAATCGTGGAAGAGAAGTTTAATAAAGGAGATCTGGCACAGACGACCGTCTTGCTTGAGAGTGATGAGGCAATGACAGAGGAGCAGGTTGCTGCATTCGCAGGAAGGCTCTCTGAGTTTGATGAAATCAATTCAGCTAATCCGTCAGGCATAACAGATGACGGGAAAGCGGCGAAGGTAACTGTCTCCCTCACGATGAACCCTTACTCAACGGAGGCAATTGATTTCATTGGGGAATTGCGCGAGGAGAGTAATGAACTGCAAGAAGATGCGAATGTTGATGCAGACATCTCTTATACAGGCACAACGGCTAAGCTTGCCGATGAACGTGAGGTTAATAGCGGAGACATCATTAAGATTGTTCTTCTTGAGACATTACTGATCCTCGTGTTATTGTTCGCCATGACACGTTCATTCAAGATGCCGTGGTATATGATGGCGACAATTCTGCTCTCCTATGCTTCTGCATTAGGACTGGGACTGTTCCTAGTGGATGTGCTGTTCGGCTATGATGCAGTGAGTACAAGGGTTCCGGTCTATGCCTTTATCTTCCTTGTTGCTCTTGGAATCGACTATAACATTATTCTTGTTTCCAGATTCCTTGAGGAGCGCACAAAGCATTCGGTTAAGGAGGCACTGGAAATCTCGATACGTAACACGGGAGGGGTTATCTCCAGTGCTGGTATCATTCTAGCTGCGACCTTTGCTGCCCTAATGACGATGCCGATTGCAGACTTATTCGTATTCGGCTTTATGGTAGCAATAGGAATTATCTTGGATACATTCTTGGTGAGGGGCATGCTGCTTCCAGCCTTGATTCTTTTCTTCGAGAAGGATAAATAAGCTATAAAGCGTAAATGGAGGAATCGCAATGCGCATATTAGTGGTAGATGATGACCGGGATATATTGCAATTGGTTTCCATTCATTTGAAGCGTGAAGGATATACCGTTTATCAAGCGAGTGATGCTGAGGCAGCACTCGCTTTACTTGAACATCAGGATGTTGATTTAGCTGTTGTAGACGTCATGATGCCGGGCATGAATGGATTTGAGCTTACAAGAATCCTGGCGCGTGATATGGAGGTACCCGTTATTTTATTAACAGCGAAGGGTCAGCTTGCTGATAAGGAGAAGGGATTTCTTGCCGGGTCGGAGGATTACTTAGTAAAGCCGTTTGAACCGAAGGAGTTATTGTTCCGGATTGCTGTTGTCCTGCGTCGTTTCGAGCGTTCGATGGAGATGATTATTGAGATCGGCAATATGAGAATTGATCGGGAGAACTATGAGGTGGCGGTAGACGGTCACACCTTCATGCTGCCTATGAAGGAATTTGAACTGCTCTCTCTCTTAGCTTCAAAAGCCGGCAAGGTGCTTTCCAGAGCCTATTTGCTTGAGCAGACATGGGGCTATGATTATGAGGGCAATGAATTAACCCTTAACACTCATATCAATCGACTGCGAGAGCGGCTGAAGCGTTATCGTGCTGGGGTTGAGATACAGACAATCCGCGGGGTCGGGTATAAACTCGAGGTGTGCGATGAGAACACTGTATAAGGAGTTTATCGTAGCGACGTTGTTTATTCTTTTGAGCAGTATGATTATTGCCTTTGCCCTGGCCAATACGGTTTATTTTGCCTTTACAAAGGAAAAGGTTGATCGTCAGAATGTCGCGGTTGCTGAAGAGATTATCTCAAGTGTTGAACAAACCCATGATTCGAAGAAGGCCGCAGAAGGATATTTAGACACGATTGCTAAGCTTGGATATCAAATGGTTTTAGTAGATAGGTTGGGAAACATGAAATCATTTGGTGATGATTTTGCAGATTCTGCTCTTTCTGATGAAGCGGTGCAAACGGTACTGAATGGGAAAGTCTTTCATGGCATGCGGAATTTCTCAGACCGCTTCCTTATGATGAGTCATTTCTCCAATAAGCTGGAAAATACGGTCGGCGCTCCGCTTCAGTTGGAAGGGGAATCGTATGGATTATTCTTGAGGCCGACGAATAAAATGCTTTTCTCGGACATGCATATGGTTATTGCAGGCTTTGTCTTCACCATTGCGATTGTCAGCATAGTCGGGGTCATTCTAATGACAAGAAAGCTGATTCGCCCGATTACGCAGCTAACAGAGGCAACAAAAGCCGTCGCGAATGAAAACTATGATTATGAGCTTAGAATATCAAGAAGGGATGAGCTTGGACAGCTCGCTCAAAGCTTTCACTCGATGCAAAAGCAGCTCGCCCATAATGATAAGGCAAGGAAGACATTTATCAATAATGTTTCTCATGATTTCCAATCACCGCTTATGAACATTCAAGGCTATGCAGAGCTCCTCCAAAGTGGTCAGCCGAATGAGGAAGACTATCAGGAATATGCCAGTATCATAGACAGGGAAGCAAGGCATCTGTCCAGCTTGACGAAGCAGCTCTTGCTGTTAACCTCACTGGACCAGGGCGCCTACCCGCTCAAGAAAAAAAGGGTCTGCATTAATCAGCAGCTAAAAGAAGTCATCCGTAAAATCCAATGGCTTCTTGAGGAGAAAGGAATTGAACTCTCGTATCAGCTTGATGAATGCTATATAACGGCAGACGAAGAGCTTCTCTTGAACGTATGGGAAAACCTTCTCTCTAATGCGATTAAATATACGAATGAGAGCGGCCGCATCCAAATTATATGCAGAGCTGCGAAAGGAAATATTGAAGTCCTTATCAAGGATACAGGCATTGGTATCGAGAAGGCTCATCAAGAAGAAATATTTGAGCGCTTCTACCGAGTTGATGAGGCTCGGAAGAAGAAGGATGGAACCGGACTCGGTCTCTCCATAGTAAAAGAAATCGTTGAGCTCCATGGAGGAAAAATCAGTCTAGAAAGTGAGTCTGGGGAAGGAAGCAGCTTCAAGGTCTTCCTCCCGGAATGAAGCTTTAAGGGCAAAAAAAAGAGCTCTTAACAGAGCCTTGTGGGAGTCAAAATAGCAGGAGGGTGATGCAAATCAAAGCCCTTCTGCTTTTTATTTATAGATTGGAATCTTCCAATCTTTGTTTCTTGATTTCTAGCAATTCTGAGACGGTTACAAATTCATAGCCTTGCCGTGAAAGCTCGCGAATGATGGCAACAGCTGCTTCTGCAGTAGAGGAGTAAATATCGTGCATTAAAATAATATTGCCCTCTTTAACCGTACTTAAAGCATTTGGGACGACTAAGTCAGCATTGCGGAGTTTCCAATCCAGTGTGTCAACATCCCATAAGACGAGGTTCTCTTTGCCGACATAGCTGCTGACACGTTCATCATACAATCCATAGGGAGGGCGGAATAATGTCGGTGCTGTACCGGTAATCTGCTTAACAATCTCATTTGTACGGTCAATCTGCTTAACAATTCCGCTTGCGCCCTCTGATGTCATCTTAGGATGATCCCAAGTATGATTGCCAATCTCATGGCCCTCATCTGCCATTCTCTTAAGAAGGTCAGCACCGGCTTCACATCTTGAGCCGAGGACAAAAAAGGTAGCCTTTGCGTCATACTTCTTTAACGCATCAAGAATCACATTTGTCACACCTGCTCTTGGCCCATCATCAAAGGTAAGGGCAATGACCTTTTCATCAATTGACAATGTGTTTTCCTTTGTTGAGCGTTCCGTAATGATATTGGCAGGCTCGTAGTTTCCTGAAAGATCATCATGGTTCTCTCCAGCCTTATAGGTATCTGTAAGATAATCATTGAGTAATTCCTTACTGATGGCCAGTTGATAACTTTCCTTTTCATCATTGAGCAGCAAATCAAAGACAATTGCTTGGTTATAAATAATAAATTGATTATAGTTTTCCGCAATTGGGGCCGTCATTTTTTTAATCTCTTTATCCGAGAGGGCAGAGGAATTATTTTTTTTGATTTCAGCAAAAGCTATATCGGAAAGCAAGTCCAAGCAATCGCTGTCAGGCTCAACCTTGATAAGGTCATCAAAGGTGATGACTTTTCCCTTCTTTAAATCAATCGTCAGAAGGTTTATTGGCCGTTTTGATTCCAGAAAAGAGATGGATAAGGTTTGGTTGCTGTAATGATGAATCTTATAGGAGAGGGTGACCTTTTCCTTGTCCGTTGTATTCTCGATTGTTTCCAGAAGAGAATCGAGATAAATCTTGATTTGCTGGTCTACGCTGTCTAGATGAAAGAGAGGATATTCAACTGAAACATGTCCTTTTGATAGGGTTGAAATTTCCACTTGCTTATACATTTCATCGGTTTTGCCAGAAGGTGCAGTGGTAGTGGCCGTTTTGGACCAAGATAATTTAATGGCAAAGCTGATTGCCACTATGCTTATGAGTAAACCAAAGATTCGAAGCTGCTTTTTTCGTTTCAGTATTTTGAGTCTGCTCTTTCCCATTTGATGTCTCTCCCAGATTTAATTTGCAAGTAATAGACGGCTATCCCAGCCTAAAAGTTTGCATCTCCCCAAAAATATAACCCCTTTTATGCTAGATAGGTAGTCTATTATGTAACGTATCTATTATTTACGAACCTGTCTATGAAGTCAAAAGGAGATTCTATGCAAATGAATTAATTTCTTTTGTTACAGCACAAGGATGGCTTTTAGCGCTTTGCTTAAAATTATGCTAGAAACGAACAAGCTGCGTGCGATTTATTGATAAAGCTTTGTCATTAATAGGAATGCTTCACTACTCCGATGCGCCGAAAAGCTGATTCTACAAAATAGTGGTACGCACATCTATGGATTTATTGCGGAAAAGAAAAAGAAGGCTCCCGACAGAAAATGAGCTGATTGAAGCAGCTAATAAAGGCAGAAAAATGACCACCGGACGATTTCATGGGTGGCCACTTTAGGTATTTTTAGGTCAACAATTGAGGAGATGTATTCAACATATTATTTGCCTGAATGGTATAATTAAGAGATAATGAACGGGATTTACTACTTGAGGAAAATTATAGAATGTCCTAGTTGTACTAGCCATTCAATTGACACCATATAAATAAATTGAGCGACTAAATGTATATGCAGTAAGGGAGTTTAAGAATGGAAAATTGGATTATCGATATAATGGATCAGTTTGGCTACATAGGAATCTTGTTTTTGATTGCGGTTGAGAACATATTTCCGCCCATCCCATCTGAGGTGATTTTAACATTCGGGGGAGCCATGACAGCCGAGACTAGCATGACCGTCACAGGTGTTGTGGCTGTTTCTACCGCCGGGTCCATTATTGGAGCGGTTATTCTCTATGGTCTTGGCATGCTTCTTGGCAAAGAAAGAATAGAAAAGATTGTGAAACGTTATGGCCATATCCTTCGTGTAACAATCGAGGATGTGGAGAAGGCCGACAATTGGTTCCATAAGTATGGGCTTTGGACAATATTCTTCTGCCGGTTTGTCCCATTGATTCGGAGCTTAATATCCATACCGGCTGGAATGGCACGAATAAATTTTGTGACCTTTCTCCTTCTGACAACGATTGGGACATTCATTTGGAATGTCGTACTTGTCACCATCGGTGCGATGGTAGGGGATTCATGGGAGTCCATCGTACACTACATGGATTATTACTCCAATGTTGTCTATGTCTTGCTTGTACTCCTCTTCCTTGCGTTTGTGATTTGGTATGTCCGTAAGAAGTTCATTAAAGTAGAGAAATAAAAAGAAGCATTCCGCTAGGAATGCTTCTTTTTATTATTTGGCTTCAGATTGTTTTGTTACCGCCGTTTTCTTTCTGATTGGTGCCATGATGGCGGTTGCGATAATGATTAAGACGGCAATGACAACAGCGGTGTAGAAGAGGCCGCTGTACCCATTTTGTGCTGCCATCGTGGTTACCTCTTGCACGCTGGACAGGACGGCGTCCTTTAAGGCTGGGTCCTGAATTTGGCTGATGACCTGATTCATTTCAGCCTCTGTCATGCCGCTTGTACCGCCGGACATTTGAGAGGTGAGAGTGCCGAGCTCAGCAAGCCCCTCGGGTCCGAGATTAGCTGCCTTGATATTGTCCTGCAGGATTCCTGGGAATTCGGTTTTGAACAAGCTTGGAAGCTCATTGAACCCGCGGGCAATAAAGCCGGCATAAATGGTTGGCGCAATGGTCATCCCAATCTGGCGTGATAGGGATAAGGTAGAGATGGCTGTACCCTTATCCGAGTGCAGTCTTTCCGTTGCCAGAATATTGAGCGGCGCCCCAAGAATAATTCCCATCCCTAAACCAGCGATGCAGGAAGAGATGACAAATTGCCACTTAACGTCAATCCAGGCCGGGAATAAGAAGAAGCCAATCGCCGAGATGAGGCCGGATAGAACCACTGCGAGAATAGGTCCTCTCTTATCGACCAATCCGCCGCCAAATGCTGCTCCAACGCCAGCTGCAAGTGCGAGCGGCGTCATCCAATAGCCGGCATTCTCTTGGGCAATGCCAAGTACCTGCTCTGAAAATGCTGGAATGAAAATCATTCCGGCCAGTAACGCTCCAGAAAAGGCGCCAATCAACAAGGTCAGCAAGTAGGTTGGCTGACGCAATAAACGAAACGGCAAGATTGGGTCTTTTCCCTGTTTCTCCGTCCGGCTTTCATGTACGAGCAAGACTGCGAACAAGAAAAGGCCGCCAAGCAAGAATCCATATACATTCGGCTCAAGCAGGCTGTCAAAGAAATGAACACCCTCAATATTCGTTAAGCCATACATGATGCCAAGGATGGATAAGGAGAGCAGAACGGTCCCGAATAGGTCCAATCTTCCTGTAACCGGATCCTTTGTTTCTTCAAGCTTCATAAAGCCTAAAATGACAAGTGCGATGGCAATTGGCACGTTAATTAAGAATAAAACATGCCAATTGCCTGTTAAATCAAGAAGAAAGCTTCCGAGGTTTGGTCCGATGACGGAGGCAATCCCATTCATGCCGCCAAGCATTCCTAGTGCTTTCCCTTGCTTTTCAGCCGGCATAGTACTGAGAACATGCGAGCTCCCGATGATGAAAATTCCGCCGCCGCCCATCGCTTGGATGAAGCGGGCGATTAAATAGAATGTAAAGTTTGGGCTCAAGGCTACGAGCAAAGAACCAATTCCGAAGATGGCTATTTCAATAATGAATAGTTTCTTTCGTCCATAACGGTCAGAAAGTTTCCCGATAATCGGTACGCTGATAGCCAGGCCCAATGTATACAATGTGACTCCCCAGGCTCCCCAGTTTGCGCTTACGCCAAAGTTACCGTTGATTGTCGTTAAAGCAGCGCTGATAATCCCGTTATCCAGAGCAGCCATGAACACCCCGATGGAGAAAAGGGTGAGGGCCCATGTCTGAGAGGATTGTTTCTCTGTCATTGTATTGTCCTCCCTATACTAGTGTTATACATATTATACCAGCGTTCTACCTTCAGAAGGAAGTGTGCTGTTCATCAAAATACTTGAAAAAAGATATGTAGAAAGCAGGAATAATATGTGTGGATAAAAAGGGATTACATGCTCTAAAGCAATAGAGATAGACAAGGCAAAGGCCGGTTTTCCCATTTTGTTTGTATCATTTTCTAGGTGCAATATCCTGAATTTTGTCATCCATTTATCACCTAAAATTTACCTGTTCTCCATTTATTATTCATGCTCCTCTTTTACACTAAATATGGTTGGAAAATCGAAATGGGGAGTGGTGAAGTATGAGGAAGATGGCAGGATTAGTGATTGGGTTGTCCGCTGCATTATTATGGGCGCCAGAGCAGGAAACATTGGCAAAGGAACCGGCAGGTCATCACAAGACAGAGGTGGTTGCCCACCGCGGAGCGTCTGGCTATGCTCCTGAGAATACAATTGCCGCCTTTGATCGTGCAGTGAAGATGAAATCTGATTATATTGAAGTGGATGTTCAACGAACAAAGGATGGGAAGCTCGTTATTATCCATGACACTACCGTCGACCGTACGACCGACGGGACAGGGAAAGTCGGGAGCCTGACGTTTGAAGAAATCCGCTCCCTTGATGCAGGCAGCTGGATGTCAGAAAACTTTAAGGGAGAGAAGGTGCCAACATTTGAAGAGGTGCTGAAAAGGTATAAAGGGAAGATTGGCATCTTAATCGAATTGAAATCTCCAGAACTATATCCCGGAATTGAAGAAGAGGTTGCCAATCTCCTGAAGGCCTATCATCTTGACAAACCGCGCAATGAAAAAGTCATCGTTCAATCCTTTAATTTTGATTCGATGAAAAAAGCGGATCAATTACTGCCGCGCATGCCAATCGGTGTTCTCATCAATCGAGCCTCAGATACAACGGATACGGCCATTGAACAGTTTGCTGACTATGCCGAATACTTCAACCCAAGCTATGGCCTTGTCACCGAAGAGCTCGTGACGAAAGCCCATGATGCAGGCATGAAGGTTCAGTCCTGGACAGCGAGAAGCAGGGATACCGTTCAATTCCTGCTTGATATGAAGGTGGATGGCATTATTACGGATTATCCGGATTATGTAAAATAATTGTATTGAGAATTGGAAGGGTAGCCGTCTTGTGCTACCCTTTTAGTATGAAGGGAGCGTGCTAGAAGTGGTTGTTACAATGAAACTCGATTATCCATCGCCGCTTGGCATTATTGAGATTGGCGGTACAGAAGAGGCAGTCACGTCCGTTTTGTTTAAGGAGCGGGAAGAGATCATTTACACGCAGCGGGAGGAGACACCAGCTGTGATGGTCGAGTGTGCCCGTCAGCTTGATGAATACTTTCGCGGCGAACGGCTTGATTTTTCGGTGCCTTACCTATTTGAAGGCACGGCTTTTCAGAAGAGAGTTTGGGAATCCCTTACGTCTGTTTCATACGGGGCGACTGCTTCTTATAAGGACATTGCTTCCTTAGCAGGCAACGAGAAGGCTGTGCGTGCTGTAGGCAGCGCCAATGGAAGGAACCCTGTCTGTGTATTGATTCCCTGTCACCGCATTATCGGGGCAAACGGTAAGATGGTCGGCTATGCATCCGGTGTTTGGCGAAAGGAATGGCTATTGAAGCATGAAAAGGACATTATCGCGAAACGCAGAATACAAACTCCTCAGCCTCTGTAAAAACAGGGGCTTTTTTATTTGGCTTAATGTATCATAGGAGAAATTGGTATAATGAATATCTACCATTTGGTGGAGAAAGGAACATCACCATGCTAAGAAAATTCTTTTCATACTATAAACCACATAAACGGCTGTTTATGATAGATTTTACCAGCGCTATCATTGTAGCTTTGCTGGAGCTTGCTTTCCCGGTGGCTGTTCAGCGATTTATTGATGAATTGCTCCCAACAGGGGATTGGGGAATGGTTGTGACGGTAGGAGTATTGCTTCTCTTCGTTTACCTGCTCAGCACATTCCTGCAGTTCATTGTGAATTATCTTGGCCATAAGCTTGGGACGAATATAGAGACGGATATGAGACAGGAGCTGTTTAACCATGTTCAGCGTCAGTCCTTCCGATTCTTTGATAATACGAAAACAGGACATGTCATGAGCCGGATTACGAATGATTTATTTGATATCGGCGAATTTGCCCACCATGGACCGGAGGATGCCTTTATTGCCATCATGACGTTCATTGGGGCCTTCCTGATTATGTTCAATATCAATCCGACCTTAGCCATCGTCGCCATTATCCTCGTGCCATTCTTAACGTGGCTCGTTGTCTTCAGTAATAAGAAGATGAATGCAGCATGGAAGGACATGTACGGGGAGATTGCGGATGTGAATGCTCGAGTGGAGGACAGTGTTTCTGGTGTACGTGTTGTGCAATCATTTACGAATCAATCCTACGAAATGAATCGTTTCAGGAAAAACAACGGGAAATTCCGCTTGGCGAAATTGCGTGCCTATAAGGTCATGGCATGGACGCATTCCTCCATCTACATGATGACGCGTCTTTTGACATTGCTTGTTCTGATTGTCGGGGCATGGCTGAGCTTTAATGGCAATCTTACCTATGGGGAATTGGTCAGCTTCGTCCTCTATACAAATGTCCTCGTGAAGCCAATTGATAAGATCAGCGCATTGCTTGAGCTGTATCCAAAAGGAATGGCCGGCTTCAAACGGTTCCTCGAGCTGATTGAACAAGAGCCTGATATTCAGGATAAGAAAAATGCCATCGTGGTCAATCATTTAAATGGGGATATACAATTTGATCATGTGGATTTCCGTTATGATGAATCTAAGTCAGTGTTAAGTGATATTTCCCTTTCGTTAAGAGCAGGAGAAACAACGGCTTTCGTAGGTCCTTCTGGGGCAGGGAAAACGACAATTTGCTCGTTAATACCTCGCTTTTATGATGTGGACGGAGGCGCAATCAAGATTGACGGTATTGATATTCGGGAGATGACACTTGAATCCTTGCGCAAGCAGATTGGGATTGTCCAGCAGGATGTGTTCCTCTTTACGGGTACGATTCGTGAGAATATTGCCTATGGAAAACTTGATGCGTCCTTTGAGGAAATCAAGGAGGCAGCGAGGAAGGCCCATCTTGAAAGCATGATTGAGGCATTGCCGGATGGCTATGAGACAGAAATCGGAGAACGCGGCTTAAAACTATCAGGCGGCCAGAAACAACGACTCGCGATTGCGAGGATGTTCCTGAAAAATCCGCCAATCTTAATCCTTGATGAAGCAACATCCGCTCTTGATACAGAGACAGAGAGGATTATCCAACAATCATTGGAGGAGCTTGCCGCAAATCGGACAACCTTGGTCATCGCCCACAGGCTTGCCACGATCCGCAATGCTGACCGACTAATTGTGGTTGGAGAAAAAGGAATTGAGGAAGACGGTACTTATGAGGAGCTCCTTGCCCATAATGGAGTATTTGCGAATCTACATCGGATTCAATTTGGAGAGAAAGCCATGGTGTAAACTATGGCTTTTTTCTATGAAAAAATATTGTTAAAATATTCTAAAATGATAAAATAATCATCATAGTAACAATCTCTCCTTAAATTGCACCTCAGTTCTCCTCATCATAGCCGCTTTATTTCAGCTATTAGATTTTATCAACTTGCCAATTAACATCTAGACGAACCTTACGGATAATAGATAACAAGTCAGGGGTGTTTGTATATTGGAAGAAACAGCTGTCAAGGAACCGGCAGAAAATTCCTTAAAAAAGAGCAGTATGAAAGACTTACTCCAAATTAGGAATTATCGCTATTTGCTTTTTGGGCAGGCAATCGCCATGCTGGGTGATGGGGTATATACCTTGGCCCTTGTTTGGTCGATGAAGGAATTGACAGGATCGTCTGTCCATATGGCGTATGTGCTTGCTGCTGGAGTGATTCCAACGATTATCCTTGGCATATTTGCAGGGGTCATTGTGGACCGTGGGAATCAAAAGAATATTATGCTTGCTGCCGACATATTCCGGTCGCTTGCCCTATTTGGGTTATTTACGTTATTCGTACTAGACCTGCTTGCACCATGGATGTTAATTGTCTCAGCGTTTATCGTCTCAAGTTTCAGTGCCTTTTTTACACCTGCAAGAGCAGTAGCGATTCGTTCAATCGTGCCTGATGAGCTCATGATTCGTGCTCAAAGCGCGTCCTCTACAGTACAGGTTGTCACCGGATTGGCAGCACCGGTTATCGCAGGTATATTGCTGGCCATAGGTCTCCGTTTTGCTTTCTTATTCAATGCGATTATGTTTCTTTTATCTTTTGTCTTTATCCGATTGATTAATCAGCCTGAACTATTGGCAAAGAAGCCAGAGAAGTTGAATAGAAGTGTCTTTATGACTGATTTGAAGGAAGGATTTCATACTATCATAAGGGCTCCGATATTACGTGCCATGATTATCTATCTCGTCTTGATTAACTTTATGTTTGCACCGGTCGAGCTTCTTTTGCCGGCTTATGTAAATAATCCGTCTCAACTTGCCATTATTGAAGTAGCCTTCTTTATCGGTATTCTAACAGGATCAATTGCCATCAATTTCTTTGCTGACCGACCGAAAATTTATCCCATTGTCATTGGGCTGCTCATGATACTATTGCCGTTTGCCGGCTTAGGGGTCATCACGAACTTTATCATCAGCTGCCTATTCATTGGGCTTGCCGGAGCAGGGAGTACACTCGTGAATATTACGCTAAGCACACTTTTCATGGTCAAGATTCCAAGAGAGGTTATTGGACGCTCGCAAAGTACGATGAGAGTACTGCTTGAGGGAGTGAATCCTGCTTCTCTCTTACTGGCAGGGATTCTTATGACATTTATCAGTGTACAGCAAATGTTCTTGGCGATTGCGGCATTCGGTATCATCATTGTCTTACTTATGGTGGCGAACCCTCTTGTTCGAAAAGCAGCATAGATGAATGTTGCTTTTTAGTGGACTTGAAAAGGTAATCCTAATTCCAATAAACGGGAAAAGCCAACCGCAAAAGGTTGGCTTTTCATGCTTTCATTAGGAAGGGGGCTTAAATTGTCACTGCCCACACGTTTATTTCGCTTTCGCTTTTGGCGAACGAACTGGTTTAAATATAGATAAAAGATACATAACAAGACCGGAAATCCCGATTCCTAAAATAATGTTAAAGGATTGTCCGGTATAGAATCCACTGCCGAAGTAGAAAATCTCACGTAACCCTTCAGAAGCAAAACGGATTGGCACCCATGGACGAATGAAGTTGACAAAGAAATCTGGGAGCATCTCTTTTGGTGTCATTAAAACCCCCATCCCAAGCAACATGACAACCATGAATAATGTGATGGCTGGCTTTCCAATCCAGGAAGTGACTCCGGATACTAATAAGAAGAAACAGAATGCTGCAAACGATACGAATGATCCAACTAAGAAATAGCTTGGCATATTAATACCGGCGATTAAGCCAAGTGTTGCAACGGTGAACCCTGAGAACAGGGCGATGATTATACCGAATAAAGCTTGACCGCCCATTAGGCGTAAGGCTTGCTTCCGTGTTAATAATTCTTTCTTAAAGATGCCAGATGTAACAAGGAATAGTATGAAGCCGCCAATTAAGGCACCGACCCAGGCAGGTACGGCCATTAAGGTTGGCGCACTGCCGTTTGCTGTTGAAGCAGTAATGGCATTGAATATCTTTTCCTCTGAAACAATTGGGTCAACTAAAACGGCTGCTTTGTCTGCACCAATTTGCTGGTCGCCCATTTGTGCTACAAAGCTTGTGGAATATTGACTGCTCAATTGTGAAATCAAAGCATTTAAGGCCGTTTTCGCATAGTTGGCGCCTGTCGCGTTATACCCCTGGTTAATATACACTTGTAAAGTTGCTGCAGCATTGTTCTTCATCGCATTTTGCAATGAATCATTATACCCTTCTGGAATGACTAATGCCGCGTAATATTTTTTATCATCAAATAGTTCCTCGATATCTTCTTCCTTTTCATTTGTAAAAGCTAACATCGGTTCTTCGCTTTCTGTGCCTTTACTCATTTGTTCAACGGCTGTTTGAACAGCCTCTACATGTTCACCTTCATCATTGACAATGAGGGCAACCGGTAAATTTCGTACCTTTGGGTCTCCTTGTGCAAAGAGGTTCACGGAGAATAAGGCGATAATTAAAATGACCGCGAGGGGAGCTGCCCATGCTAATTTTTCTTTAAATAATCTCAAACAAAATCCATCCCTTTCAAATGTTCAACATGTTGTTTAGTAATTATTGCTTATTTTATAATCGAGAGAGAGAGGAAGCAATGAACAAAATGAACAATGTGTTCAATTTTGAGAAAAGGTGATTGTGATGGGCATATATGAGGAGAAAAATCGAAGAACGAAACAAACGATTCAACGTTCCTTTCTGCAACTATTAGAGAAGAAACCGTTTGAAGCCATTACTGTCGGAGATATTACAAAAAAGGCTCAAATAAACCGTGGAACATTCTATTTACATTATCTAGATAAGTATGATTTGCTCGATCGAATCGAGCAGCAATTGTTTAGAGATCTAGGAAATCATATTGATGAATTACAATTCCGCTATTCATCTATGCAGACATTTGAAAAAGGGCAAGAGCAATTAGCTGCTGCTTTATTCAGCTCGATTAAGATGCATGCGCCCTTATTGAAAATATTTCTGAGCAACCATGGAAGAGCAGGCTTTCATCTCCGATTTAGAGATGCCTTCACGGAAAAAGTGCGTGTTAATTTAGAGAAACATGAAAGCAGCCATGCAGGTTTAAATGTCCCGATGGAATACTATCTATCCTTTATTACCTCTGCCTTCTTAGGTTTAATTGAACAATGGGTGCGAAATGACCTAGACAAAACGCCTGAGGAAATAACTGCATTATATATTGATATTATTTCTTTTATTCAAAAGAGGGGAGAAGACTGAGCAGCGTATTGACGCAATAGATCATATTGAATGGTCTATTTTTTTTGCCTGCCACCTAAGGACTATCGAATGATTTTCCTTAAAAGGGTGTTTACCAGCCTCTCTCTTGGTTAATTTAGGTAAATAGAAACGAAGAGGAGGAGAAAAGTTGAAGAAATATATCTTTTTAATGCTCATGACATTTGTACTCGTCCTTGCAGGATGCTCTGAAAGTGAAGAATTAGATACGACAAGCGATAAGATTGAGCAAAACGAGAATAATGCGGATAACCAGGATGGCGATAATAAGGTGACAAACCGCAAGACAGTTGAATTGAAGAACAGTGATGATGAGAAAGCTGGTTCAGCTGTTCTTGAACAAGAGGAAAATGGTGTAAAGGTCAGCTTGAAGGTAGAGGGAATGGAACCTGGCAAGCATGGTGTTCACTTCCATGAGACGGCTAAGTGTGAGGGTCCTGACTTTGAATCTGCCGGTGCTCACTTCAACCCTGATGATACCAAGCATGGGGTGGAAAATGACAATGGTCCGCATGCCGGGGATTTGCCGAATATTGAGGTAGCAGAGGATGGCACTGGCGAATTTGAATTCACGACAGAGTATGTCTCTTTATTAGCGGATAAAGAAAACTCCTTATTGGATGAGGACGGAAGCGCACTTGTTGTTCATGATAAGGAGGATGATGGAAAGACAGACCCTTCAGGAGATTCAGGGGATCGAATAGCTTGCGGTGTCCTTGAATAAGTTTAGTAACGTAAGAACACTCGTATAACGGTGTGGTGTACGGCAGTTCAATCAGTATAGAAGGGGATGGGAAAAGATGCTTGAAATTCTGCCATCAAAGGATATGATGACGGTTGCGGTCCGATTCAGCGGAAAGGCAACGCAGGCTGATGCGGATCAATTGGAGAGGTATGTGGCGAAGCATTATGGGAATAATCAAAAGTTTAATATCCTGGCGATTATCCGTGACGTGGATGGAACTAATTTGATGGGAATGATCAGTGGATTGAAATTCGATGCGAAGCGGATGAACCAATTCCATAAGATTGCGGCTGTATCAGACCTTCAGTGGGTACAATCCATGGCCAATCTTGGCAATATGATGCCCAATCTGGAAGTGAAGGCATTTGCAGAGAAAGACCTTGAAAAAGCCTGGGGCTGGGTGATTACATCAGGGAATGGAGGTATGTGAGCGCGAGTGAGAACCTGTTTTCATGCAGGTTCTTTTTTATGTACCAATGGGTGGAAGCATATTCATTTTTTTGAGTTAGACAAAGAAATCGCCTTCCTATATAGTGAATATGTACATTATTATTACCCTCATGGGAGGCCGGACTTTTATGACACAACCATTATTTTTAACACCAGTATTTCAGGAACGTATTTGGGGAGGTACAGCGCTTCGCGACCAATTCGGATACGAGATTCCTTCTGATCATACAGGAGAATGCTGGGCTATTTCAGGCCATCAAAACGGGCCATCTGTTGTTGAAAATGGACCATACAAAGGAAAGACATTAATCGAGCTGTGGGATCACCACCGTGAGTTATTTGGCGGTCTAGAAGGAAAGGTATTCCCATTATTAACGAAAATTCTCGATGCAAATGCAGACCTCTCTGTACAAGTGCATCCGAATGATGAATATGCCAATATCCATGAAAATGGCGAGCTTGGCAAGACAGAATGCTGGTACATCATTGACTGTAAGGAAGGAGCAGAAATGATCTACGGGCATAATGCCGGCTCCAAGGAAGAATTTGCCCAGATGATTGAAAAAGGAGAATGGAATGAACTCCTGCGCCGTGTGGCCATTAAGCCGGGCGACTTCTTCTATGTCCCAAGCGGAACTGTTCATGCGTTATGTGAAGGCACACTTGTGCTGGAAACGCAGCAAAGCTCTGATACGACATACCGTGTATATGATTACGACCGCAAGGACCAAAATGGCCAAACGCGGGAGCTTCATATTGAAAAATCCCTTGATGTAAGCATGGTTCCGCACAAGGATGCCAATGTAGACATTAAGGAGGAGCAAAGACCTGGTGTGATGGTGACGACATTTGTGGAAACAGAGTATTTCTCCGTTTATAAATGGGATGTAGCTGGCGCGGCAGAACTTACACAGGCAAAACCATTTATGCTGGCAAGCGTGATTGCGGGTGAAGGTACACTGAAGACAGCTGAAGGCACATTCCCAATCAAGAAGGGGACACATTTCATCCTCCCATCTGGTACTGGACAATTTGAAATCAGTGGAGATGCAAGCTTAATTGTTTCTCATCCTTAATGAATCAGCAAGGCGGACCAGGTTTATTAACCAGGTCCGCCATTTTTTTAGTCAGCCTTCATGCCGTCAATGAAGCGCTTTGTAATGAGCTGGGGTCTTGTAATAGCACCGCCGACGACAACGGCATGGGCCCCATGCTCAAGACATTTACGAGCCATATCAGGCGTTAGAATATTCCCTTCAGCAATGACCGGGATGCTGATGGTGGAGACGAGCTCACGCAGCAGCTCATAATCTTTGTGGTCAATGCATTGTCCCTTCGTGTACGGCGTATAGCCTACAAGGGTCGTTGAAATGCAGTCGAAGCCCAGTCTTTCAGCCTCAATGGCTTCTCCCATTGTGGAGATATCAGCCATAAGCAGGAGCTCAGGGAAATGAATCCTAATCGACTGGACGTACTCAGAAAGCGTAATATTATGCGGTCTGTCACGATAGGTGGCGTCTAAGGCAACCATATCTGCACCGGCAGAGGCAAGCTCGCTCACTTCCCTAAGGGTCGGAGTGATATAAATCGGGGAATCCGGATATTCCTTCTTCACAATTCCGATAACCGGCAGGGAAACCTGTTTCTTGATTTCCATCACGTCTTCCCGTGTGTTGGCACGAATGCCGACTGCTCCGCCTTCTTGTGCAGCAAGTGCCATTCTTCCCATAATCATGGAACTGTGAAGCGGCTCATCGGGAAGCGCCTGGCAGGATACGACTAAACCATTTTTAATCTCATCTAGCATCATCTGTTATGTACCTCCTATGAAGTGAAACTTCAATCAGTGAGCTTAACCCGACTGATTGTAAGCTGAATCAATTGGGCATGGAATGGGCTGCCCAACTAATGCAGGATAAAATCATGATAAAGTGAGGAATGACTCATATGAAATCCATACCACTCTATATGTATACTCTACTAAAAACTATACCAGAGTCACCGGTCCCAGCGGGCGTACAATTTCGTCTTTTTCAAGAGGGGGATGAAGCAAATTGGGCAAGAATCAATGTGGCGACAGGTGAATTTCTTGATACTGACGTCGCCCTGAACCGGTTTGAACGAGAATTCACCCCTCATCTAGCTGAGGTAAAAAAGCGGATGCTCTTCCTTCTGAATGAAGAGGGAACACCCATTGGCACCGCGACAGCTTGGTTCGGTGAATGGAATAGGCGGACAATCGGGCGTATGCACTGGGTAGAAATCATCCCGGAATATCAAGGGAAGAGGCTGGGGAAGGCGCTTATCTCTAAAGCAATGGAACTGCTTGCCCTCTACCATGATGAAGCGTATTTAAAGACACAAACAACGAGCGGGGCCGCGATTCATCTTTATGGAAAGCTTGGCTTTGAGCCAGCTATCCTCTCAGAGGAAGAAAGAGAAGGGTGGAGCATGCTTGGAAGCTGTTAATCAATCGATTGATTAATGATTATTCAATAAAACAGAGAGCCATTCGACTGGGAACGGCTCTCTGTCTTGTCTTTTTAGGCATTCATATCCTGGATTCCCGGGGCATGCTCATTTGGCATATCAGGCATTTGCGGGACAGGGAAGCCTTTTGGCGGAGGTTCTACGGCCAATGTACCGCCATTACGGCTTGGTGTTTGTCCGCTGAAGACCTCGGCAATTCGTGTTGGGTCGAGACGGAAATTGAACTGGGCATTATGGAAGCCCATGTCTACATATTTTTTGCATTCAGGATATTTATTGATGTCATAGTTGGGGACAGGGAAGAGCTTGCCCCAATCAACACCTAAAGTCTCAAGCGCCTTGGCAAAAGCATTTTGGTGGGCGTTGTCCCGTACGATCAAGAAGCCAAGTGTTTCTCGGAATGTTTGGTTATTGCTCCATTTCGTAAATACGGGTTTTTTGTAATACACCAGTGGATTCTAATGTCACATTGTTAAGGAGGTTAGCGATGAGGTTGCCATGGTCATACACCCATGATCCGTTCCAAGGGTTGCCGCCAGCATCTACGGGAAGAGAGGCCTGGGCACCCATAATATAGTGATGAGGATTGGCATGCTTAATGGCTTCATCAAGCGGGGCTCCATCTGTTCCGCCGTCACCCGGCTGATCAGATAAACCAGAACCGTTCAAAAGCTGGTTAATCGTGTTTTGTACAAGCTCAACATGGGCAATTTCCTCTAAGAAAACACCGCGGATTAAATCTCGGTATTGGGTAGCCTTGCCTCTGAAATTGCTGCTCTGGAAGAAAAACGGCATCATCGTGCGCATCTCGCCAAATTGGCCGCCTAAAGCTTCTTGCAGGACTTTCGCAGCGGCAGGGTCAGGTTTATCAGGTTTAATAATATTGATTAATTCCTCTTTATAGTAATATATAGATTTCGCCTCTTTCATGTAGAAGTAGTAAAGATGTCCACCTTGTCATTAATGTTTTAAGTTGGTTTATTCATGTATTACTATGGTATAGACCGGCTGATATTATGTAGAAAAGCTGCTGTAAAATAGCCAAGTATCCTTTGTTGGTTTTATATAGTACTTTGATGAGAAGACAAAGTATGTATACCCAAAAGGTAAAAAGAATTAAAATAAAGTTATCGAAGGTCACACTGAAGCGGAAGGTTCAAAGGAATTTGGAGAAGCTAAAGAAATCCTGACGCATCATCTATAAATTCAGATGGTTTTTAGAGGGGAGACATCAATGATACAGACAGATCAGAGGCTTCTAGCAGCCATACAGCAACATGGATTAGCGTCCCTCCTATTAAAGGGCAAGTTTGGACTAGAGAAAGAGAATGTACGAGTCGACAAGAACGGGAGACTCGCTTTAAGTGAACATCCTTCAAGCTTTGGGCGAAGGGAGACACATCCCTATATCAAAACAGACTTTTCGGAAAGTCAGATCGAGATGGTAACGCCCGCATGCTCTTCCATTGAAGAGGCATATGATTTTCTCAGTAATCTGCAGGACATCATCAGCATTGAACTGGAGAAGAGAGGCGAGTATTTATGGACGAGCAGTAATCCGCCAATTGTCCCCAAGGAGGATAAGCTCATCCCGATTGCCCATATGCAGGACCCGGAGGAAGAGGAATATCGGGTAAGGCTGGGCGAGAAATATGGACGGAAAAAGCAACTGATGAGCGGAATTCATTATAATTTTTCTTTTTCAGAGGACTTGATTCACTCTTTACACAAGGAAATCGGAAAGGGCTGGGACTATCGAGAATTTAAAGATCAGCTGTATTTAAAGGTAGTTCGTCATTTACACCGTTATCTCGGACTAATCATTCAGATTATGGGAGCAAGTCCAGTTTTCCATGACTCCTACGGAGATTTTTGCCGAGAGAGGGCAATCCGGCTTGGAGAAGACTGTTATGTGAAGCATGATGTTCCTTCAGTCCGGAATAGCAAGTGCGGCTACCGAAACTTACGCGATTTCACCATTTCCTATCAATCCATCGACCGTTATATTCGAGGACTGCAGCAATTAATAGAAGAAAAAGAACTAATGAATGAGAAGGAGTTTTACAGCCCTGTCCGTCTAAAGGCTGGGAAGAAGGGCGACACCCTTCATCAGCTGGTGGAAACGGGCATTGAGTATATCGAGATTCGTTTATTTGATCTTAATCCTTTCTATAAGAATGGAATCAGCAAAGAGATGCTTTATTTCATCCATGCCTTTGTCTTATATATGTTCTTCCTTGAGGAGAAAGAGCAGGAAGTTAAAGAGGAGCAAATCCTTTTCGGTATGCAAGAGCTCTATCAGGAAATGGAGCTGGAGTGGGCGAAGAAAGCGGCAGATTGGGGAGCGGAAAGATATCAAAATCCATCTGAAAGCTATGCGGAGCAAATTATTCGAGCTGTTAAGGAAGATTCCTACATAATGTTTCATATGAAACAATCTTTTGCCTTTTTACAGGAGAGCAAGGCGACCTCCTATCGCCTTGCAGGATTTGAGGATATGGAGCTTTCAACTCAAATCCTGATGAAGGACGCTATCGCAAAGGGATTGGAGATAGAGGTCTTGGACCGCAGCGAGAATTTCATTCGCCTTTCAGACAGCCGTCATACTGAATTTGTGAAGCAAGCAACAAAGACATCCTTGGACAGCTATAGCACCGTGCTTATTATGGAGAATAAGCTGGTGACAAAGGAGGTCTTGAAGCGGGCTGGAATCAGGGTGCCTAAGGGGGATTCCTATGATGCAATTGAGGAAGCGGTAAAAGAGTACCCTAAGTACGGTGGTTCACCAATCGTCATCAAGCCGAAGAACACGAATTTCGGTATAGGGATTACCATCTTTACGGAAGGGTACCATTTGGAGGATTATCGCCGAGCCTGTGAAATAGCATTTGAACATGATCGTACCATCTTAATAGAGGAATTTATTCAAGGCGAAGAATACCGTTTTTTAATATTGGGCGATGAGGTTGCAGGCGTTTTACGCCGTGTACCAGCAAATGTTATGGGGGATGGCCGCTCAACCATTGCTGAATTGATTCAACGAAAGAATGAGGATCCATTACGCGGAAAAGGCTATCGGACTCCACTTGAGAAGATTCAAATGGGGGAGGCAGAGGAAATGCTTCTTCATCAGCAGGGCAGAAGCTTCTCAACTGTTCCAGCAAATGGTGAAGTCGTCTACTTACGTGAGAATTCCAATATCAGTACTGGCGGTGACAGCATCGATAAAACGGATGAAATTCCAGAGCTCTATAACCGAATGGCGCTGCAGGCTGCACAAGCAGCAGGCGCCGTCATTTGCGGTGTGGATATGATGATAAAGAGCTTGGACGGGAAAGGATCGGAGAAAGATGCGGCTATTATTGAATTGAATTTCAACCCGGCCATCCATATTCATTGCTATCCCTTTAAGGGGGAGAACCGCCGGATTGGGAAGAAAATTCTAGACCTTCTATTCTCATCTTAAAAAAGAACCCTCTGGAAATGAATGTCTTCGTTTCCAGAGGGTTCACTTACATTAAGCAGCCATTCTGCGGCATAAATCTGCACAGCTTAGGCAGGCTTCTGCACATACCTGGCAATGGTCCATATCATGCTTTTTGCATTCCTGTCCGCAGGCCTCGCAAATAGCTGCGCATAGTTTGCAGATATCCTTTGCAAAAGGGCTGTTGGATTGCATAGACTTTGCGGCAAAGGCGCAAATATCTGCACATTCACGATCCAGTCTGATGCACTCGCTCATCATCTTCACATCATCTTCTCTCAAGCATGCGTCAAAGCACATATTGCATGCATCCATGCAGGCAAGGCAGGCATCAATGCAATCTTGGTACATATTCTCCTTCATGCTTTATCCTCCTCTGTAGCTTTTATCCATTTGTTCTATTCCCTGATGAAATTTCATTAAACAAAACCATTGACCTTCACGTAGCGTCAGGCTGTACGATGAAGGAAAGGGAGGTGGTTAAAGGTGTATAGAATTAAGGAATTAGCTGATATGTCCGGCATCAGCATTCGCACCCTCCATTACTATGATGAAATTAATCTTCTAAAACCGAGCCAGCTGGAAGACAACGGATACCGTCTGTACAATGAACAGGATGCCGCCCGCCTTCAGCAAATTCTATTCCTAAAGGAACTGGACTTTCCGCTCAGCAAGATAAAAAGGATTCTTGATGATCCTCAATTCAATGAAGAGGAGGCCTTGCGGATGCACAGGAAAATCCTCATTGAAAAACGAGACCGCTTGATGCGTATTATTCAATCGGTAGATGAAACAATTGAAGCGATTAAAGGAGGAAAAGAGATGGATTCAAATAAACGGTTAAAGCCATTTGACCGAAGCAAGCTCGACCAATTCCAGAAGCAATATGAGCAAGAGGTTAAAGAAAAGTATGGTCAAACAGAGGCCTATGAACAATCAGAGAAAAAGCGAAAATCGTATAAGGACGATGATTTTGCACGAATCGAGCAAGAACGAACTGCCATCTTTGAGAGAATTGCGGCCGTCATGGACCGGAAGCCAGAGGAGGATGCCGTGCAGGAGCTTATCCATGAGTGGCGCATGCATATTACACGGTACCATTATAATTGCACAATAGAGATTTTCCGTGGACTCGGGGATATGTACACAGCCGATGAACGCTTTAAGGAAAACCTCGACAAAATTAAGAACGGACTCGCAGACTATATGAGCGAAGCCATTCGTATATACGGAAGCCGTCATAATGAATGAGAAGGAGAGCGCTGAAAGGCGCTTTTTTTATTGGGGTAAATTTTTTGCTATTTTTGCAGAAAATAAAAACATATTATTTTCAAGAATAAAATGTTGAAGTTTACCAATAATCCTGTATAATAATCAAGGTCAAAAGTAAACTAAAAGTTTGATGACAATAAACTTTCTCTATCACAGGTTTACTAATAATAAACCGATTTGAGGTTATAGAATGTTACAAGCGATTGGAAGCAAAATAAAAAACTTACGATTAAAAAAGGGGCTCACACAGGAAGAACTAGGTGAGAGGACGGACTTAAGCAAAGGCTATATATCACAGCTGGAGCGAGGACTCAGCTCCCCGTCAATTGAGACCTTCTTTGATATTTTGGAGGTTCTTGGGTGCACGCCAAAGCAATTCTTTGATGAAGAGGAAAGAATCCAGAAGGTCGTCTACGGAGAAGGAGACACGACAGATTTCGTTGATGAAGAGCGCGGTTATCAAATTCAATGGCTTGTCCCTGAATCCAACGAGAAGGAAATGGAGCCCATTCTTTTGACTCTGCAGGAAAAGGGCGAGTTCAAGAAGTTCGAGCCATCCCTGTCTGAAACATTTGCGTATGTATTAAAAGGAAGAATCATGATAACTCTGGGCAAGAAAGAATACTATGCCAAGGCTGGGGAAGCAATCTATTTCAGCGCGACAGAAGATCATCAAATCGTGAATGATCATGCTGGAGAGAGCGAATTATTGCTTGTAGCGACGGAGTCTTATCTGTAATTAATCGTCCATAGAAGGAGTAATGACCATGACTAATCAACCCATTATTCGTTTTGAGAACGTCACCAAGCAATATGATGACGATCCAGCCGTATTGAAGAATGTTAGCTTCGAGATTGAACGCGGGAAATTCTACACGCTTCTCGGTCCGTCCGGCTGTGGTAAAACGACTATCCTCCGTCTGATTGCTGGCTTCATGCAGCCATCAGAAGGAAATATTTATTTCGATGGAAAACGGATTAACGATGTTCCTGCCAATGAACGCCAAGTGAACACGGTCTTCCAGGACTATGCGTTATTCCCTCATTTGAACGTATTTGAAAACGTCGCCTTCGGTCTGCGTATCAAAAAGATGAAGGGTGCGGAGGTAGCAAAAAAGGTAACCGAGGCTCTGCGTTTCGTGAACTTAGCCGGTTATGAAAACCGTGAAATCAAAGAAATGTCCGGCGGTCAGCGCCAGCGTGTTGCTATCGCGCGTGCGATTGTGAATGAGCCGGAAATTATCCTTCTTGATGAACCGCTATCCGCCCTTGACTTGAAGCTTCGCACAGAAATGCAATATGAGCTCCGCGAGCTGCAGCGCCGCCTTGGTATTACCTTTATCTTCGTCACACATGACCAAGAAGAGGCACTTGCCATGAGTGATGAGATCTTTGTTCTGAACAAAGGGCGCATCGAACAAAGCGGAACACCAACAGATATTTATGACGAGCCGGTCAACCGCTTCGTTGCTGATTTCATCGGGGAATCTAATATCGTACCAGGTAAGATGATTGCGGACTTCAAGGTCAAATTTGGCGAAAAGGAATTTGACTGTGTCGACCAAGGCTTTAGACCAAACGAAACAGTGGAAGTTGTTATTCGTCCAGAGGACCTTGAGATTACATCCCGTGAGAAAGGGAAACTGCAAGTGCGCGTTGATTCTCAGTTGTTCCGCGGTGTCCACTACGAGATTTGCTGTTTTGATGAGGCAGGCAATGAATGGCTCGTTCACTCCACGAGAAAAGCGATTGTGGGAGATGAGATTGGCTTGAATTTCGATGAGGAAGCGATCCATGTCATGCTGCCGGGGGAAACGGAAGAAGAATTCGATAAACGTCTAGAAGCGTATGATGAGGCCGGCCATGAAGAATAGAGCCAAAACCTTATATCTCATCCCATACACACTTTGGATTGCGCTATTTGTCGTCTTCCCAATCCTTTTGGTTGTTTATTATTCCTTCATCGGCATTGATGGCGGATTCACGCTTCAGAACTATGCGAAGTTCTTTACGCCGGTATACTTAAGAATGACACTTAGCTCATTCTGGTACGCCTTTATTGTAACGGCACTCGCTTTATTGATTGCCTATCCAACGGCATTATTACTGACAAAAACAAAGCATAAGCAATTATGGCTTCTATTAATTATTTTACCGACTTGGATCAATTTGCTTTTAAAAGCATATGCCTTTATTGGCATATTCGGCACTTACGGTGCTGCCAACGCCTTCTTGGAGGTGCTCGGCATTGGAACGCAACAAATCCTGTTCACGGATTTCAGCTTTATCTTTGTTGCCACTTATATCTTTATCCCGTTCATGCTTCTGCCAATCTATAATGCGCTTGAAGAAATGAACCAATCCTATGTTGATGCGGCAAGAGACCTTGGAGCATCCAAATGGGTGACCTTCCGACGCGTCATCCTTCCGCTAACGATTGACGGGGTTAAATCAGGGGCACAAGCCGTCTTCATTCCTGCCTTGTCACTCTTCATGATCACACGACTGATTGCGGGTAACCGTGTCATCACACTTGGTACCGCGATTGAACAGCATTTCCTCGTCACCCAGGACTGGGGAATGGGTGCAACGATTGCCGTGTTCTTGATTATTGCCATGGTGTTAATTATGATCCTGACAGGCAGAAGAAAGTGAGGGATGGGAAATGAAGAAATTTAAACTATCAAATCTATACTTAATTCTTGTGTTTGCCATCCTGTATGCGCCAATCTTCTATTTAATGTTTTACTCCTTTAATGCGGGTGGAACGATGCATAATTTTGATGGATTCACACTTGACTGGTATAAGGAAGTTTTCGCTGATACAAGGCTTTTAATTATTGTTTTAAATACTCTGGTCATTGCTTTATTATCTGCCTTGATCTCCACCGTTCTAGGTGTGTTTGGCGCTTTGGCCATCCATGAAGTGAGGAAAAGAAGAACAAAAAATACGCTGTTATCATTAAACAACGTACTTATAGTCAGCCCTGATGTTATCATCGGTGCCTCTTTCCTTATTATGTTCACGATTATCGGTATCAAGCTTGGCTTCGTATCCGTGCTTCTGTCACATATTGCTTTCAGTGTGCCAATCGTCGTCATCATGGTGCTGCCAAAGCTGCAGGAAATGAGCCCGACCTTAATCGATGCTGCACGCGACCTTGGGGCAAGCCAATGGAATGTACTCACGAAGGTCATTCTGCCATTCATCACACCGGGAATCTTTGCCGGGTTCTTCATGGCATTGACCTACTCGCTCGATGATTTCGCCGTTACCTTCTTCGTAACAGGAAACGGCTTCAGTACCTTATCAGTCGAGATTTACTCTATGGCACGCCAAGGAATCTCGTTGACCATCAATGCCTTGAGTACATTGCTATTCCTGTTCACAATCCTATTGGTCATCGGGTATTACTTCATTACCAAACGCAGCGGTAGGCCACAAAAAATGGGGGTTAGAGAATGAGTAAATTAACCCGCTCACTTATCATCATCCTGGTCGTATCCTTCGGTCTTCTTTATTTAATCAATCGATTGAATAGTGCAGAAGGATACTCAGGTGACAATACATTGACCGTCTACAACTGGGGAGACTATATCGACCCGGATTTAATTGATAAATTTGAAGAAGAAACAGGTATCAAGGTCATCTATCAAACCTTTGATTCTAATGAAGCGATGATGACAAAAATCGAACAAGGCGGAACAAGCTATGATATCGCTGTTCCATCTGAATACGCCATCAGTAAGATGAAGGAAGAAGGCCTGCTCCATGAGCTTGACCATGACAAGCTGACAAACCTTCCATACATTGACGATCGATTTTTGAATCTATCCTTTGATGAAGATAATAAATACTCGATTCCTTACTTCTGGGGAACAGTCGGAATCGCCTATAATACAAAAATGCTCCCTGACATGAAATTCACCAGCTGGAACGACCTTTGGAGCGAAGAACTCGAAAATCAAATCCTCCTCGTAGACGGCGCCCGCGAAGTTATGGGAATGGGCTTAAACAGCCTGCATTACTCGCTCAACGACACAAATAAAGACCATCTCGTAGAAGCGAAAAACAAACTCGACACCCTGACACCAAATATCAAAGCCATCGTCGGGGATGAAATCAAAATGCTGCTTGCCCAAGAAGAAGCAGCCGTTGGTCTCGTCTGGTCAGGCGACGCCGCCGACATCATGTGGGAAAACGAAAACATCGACTACGTCGTCCCAGAAGAAGGATCTAACCTCTGGTTCGACAACATGGTCATCCCAAAAACAGCCACAAACATAGACGGGGCACACCAATTCATCAACTTCATGCTTGACCCTGAAAACGCCGCCCAAAACGCAGACTACGTCGGCTACTCAACGCCGAACACCGCTGCTTTGGACATCCTTGGCGAAGAAGTCTCAAGCGATGAACGCTTCTACCCATCCGAGGAACTAACCTCAAGACTCGAGGTCTACAACAACCTCGGAAAGAAAATGCTCGCCTACTATAACGAGCTATTCCTGGAATTTAAGATGCATAAGAAATAGGATGGATGAAAACCGGAGCCTTTGGGCTCCGGTTTTTATGTGTTTTTTGGAGGAAATGGGGATAGGGTGGGCGAATGAAAATAGGGTGATGAATTATTTTGAAGGGAGGATGAAAATTGGCTAAACAACGCACATGGGTGAGCGGTGCCACCTACCATATCACCAATCGAGGAGTGAGAAAAGAGAGTATCTTCTACAATGACCTTGATAAGCATATGTTTATACTCATACTTTCTGAAGTACGCTACAAATACCCCTTTAAACTCCACGCATATTGCCTCATGAACAATCACTTCCATCTACTCATTGAATCGAAGGAAATTACCCCAAGCAGAATCATGCAAATCATCCAGCAAAGATATTCTCGTTACTTCAATCGAACGTACCAAAAAGAAGGACATGTCTTCCAATCCCGTTTCTTTGCCTCAAAGATCCACGATAATGATCACCTGCTTAATGTCAGCAGGTATATTCATCTAAACCCGGTTGCCGCCGGTCTAGCAAATAAACCGAGTGACTATTTATGGAGCAGCTATAACACCTTCATCAAACACTCACCAAGAACAGATCCCCTTGTAGAAACAGCAACAACCTTCTCCTGCTATACCCAAAACCCGCGGGAAATGTATAAAAAGTATGTGGAAAAGTAGTAGCATGAGAGAAAGCAGAGGTTATGGCCTCTGTTTTTTTTGTATGAGAGAATGTGATTCATTTTTAGATGAGTTGTCTGGAGATGTTTCACCCTTTGCCCACCCAAAGCCCAGGCAAAGGGGGTGAAGGGTGGTCGAAGGGTGGGCATCGTCAGAGAAAGCCCACCCAAAGCCCAGGCAAAGGGGGTGAAGGGTGGTCGAAGGGTGGGCATCGTCAGAGAAAGCCCACCCAAAGCCCAGGCAAAGAGGGTAAAGGGTGGTCGAAGGGTGGGCATCGTCAGAGAAAGCCCACCCAAAGCCCAGGCAAAGGGGGTGAAGGGTGGTCGAAGGGTGGGTATCGTCAGAGAAAGCCCACCCAAAGCCCAGGCAAAGGGGGTGAAGGGTGGTCGAAGGGTGGGTATCGTCAGAGAAAGCCCACCCAAAGCCCACACAAAGAGGGTAAAGGGTGGGCACAAGTATTGCCACCACCCTTTCATCACCCACCCACACACAACAAAAAAACACCCCCAAAAACCTGGGGGTGCCTTCCTTCCTTCCTCAAAACTGGCTGCTGAAAAATTCTCGTGTCCGCTCCTCCTGCGGGTTGTCGAAGATTTGCTCGGGTGTGCCGCGTTCGAGGATGTTTCCTTCGTGCATGAAGAAGATCCAGTCGGCGACTTCGCGGGCGAAGGACATTTCATGGGTGACGATGATCATGGTCATGCCTTCTTCGGCGAGTTCTTTCATGGTGAGCAGTACTTCTCCGACGAGCTCTGGGTCGAGGGCGGAGGTGGGCTCATCGAAGAGCATAATGTCAGGTTTCATGGCGAGTGCCCTGGCGATGGCGACACGCTGTTTCTGGCCGCCGGATAGTTTGCTTGGGTAGACGTCGGCTTTGTCTTCTAGCCCAACTTTTTTCAAGAGTGCCTTGGCTTCTTGTTTAGCGGTTTTCTTTGGTACCTTCTTCACTTGGACCGGTGCTTCGATGACGTTTTCGAGTACGGTCATGTGCGGGAAGAGGTTGAAGTGCTGGAAGACCATGCCGATTTTTTGGCGGACTTCATTGATGTTGTGGGTGGTGGTTTCGATTTGTTCCCCTTCGATGATGATTTTGCCGCTGTTCTTTTTTTCGAGATAGTTGATGCAGCGAAGCAGGGTGCTTTTGCCGGATCCGCTGGAGCCGACGAGGCAGACAACGTCGCTTTCGTGGATGGTCATGTCTATATTTTTTAGGACGTGAAGGTCCCCGAATGATTTGTTTAGGTTTTCAATTTTGATCATTTCTCGTGCCATGTTTTATTCCCCCTTACTGGTCGCTAATGGACATTTTCTTTTCTAGTGCGCGCAGGCCGAGTGTGAGAATGGCGACTAGGATTAGGTAGTAGACGGCGACGATGAGCAGGTAGTTCATCTCGTCGAAGTTGTTGGACCCGAGTGTGGTGGCAACGTTGAATAGTTCGTTCAACGAGATAAAGGCTGCCAAGGAGGAGTCCTTTAAGCCGATGATGAATTGGTTGCCAAGCGGCGGCAGGGCTCTGCGCAGCGCCTGCGGGAAGATAATTCGACGCATGGCGAGTCCGCGGGTCATTCCGAGTGAGCGGCCGGCTTCCATTTGGCCTCTGTCGATGGATTGAATCGTTCCGCGGAAGATTTCTGCAATATAGGCACCGTTATGGAAGGCGAGTGCAAGTGAGGCAGCCCAGAAATCCGGTATGAGGAAGATGCCGCTGAATCCAAAGTACAGGATGAAGATTTGTACGATGAGCGGTGTACCGCGAACAAGGTAAATATAAGCATCAGAGACGTAGCCAAGAATTTTGATGCGAGATATCTTTAATAGGGCAACGACTAAACCGATAATGATTCCGATTAGGATAGAGACAACTGTTAATTCAAGCGTTAAAATCATGGCATCGAAAAAGACGCCGCGTGTATCAATTAATGTGTTAAAAAAATGCGAGAAACTCGGCAATCGAAACAACTTCCTTTCTATCTATTATTCTGGTTTTGTTGTAATATCTTCTCCAAAGTATTTCATGCTGATTTCCTTTAAGGTACCGTCTTCGCGGAGTGAATCAAGGGCATTATTGACTTCCTCGAGCAAAATGGGATTATCCTTTGGAATGACGACTGCCTGTTCGCTTCGTTCAATCAGCTGCTGGCCGATAATTTCGAAGCCTTCTTTGGCAGCGGTTGCTCCTGTGACAAAGTCGGTGATGACAGCATCATGGCGCCCGTTACTGAGTGCCTTTAAAGCGGTTATGTCACTGTCATACATTTTTATGTTGGATGTATATTGGCTTGCGGTATCTGCATATGTAGATCCTTTGGCAACAGCTACTTCTCTTTCTTTTAAGTCTTCAACCGTTTTAATTTTGCTGTCCGGCCGGGTGAATATTTGGGGACCTGAGTAATAGTAGGGGGTGGAGAATAAGACATGCTTGGCTCGTGCGTCATTGATGGTGTGGCTGGCTACCGCAACATCGGCGCGGCCGGTTTTGACTCCTTCTACGATTCCCTTAAATTTCATTTGTTTCTGGACAGGCTCGAGGCCAAGCTCTTTGGCAATGGCTGCTCCGACTTCAATGTCAAAGCCTGTCATGGTCATATCGTCATTCATATAGCTGAATGGCCGGAATTCGCCAGAAGCCGTATAAATGAATTTGCCTTCTTCAATTAGTTCAGCGCCGCTTTCCATTTTGTCCTTTTCAGCACAGGCTGATAGGATACCGGCGCAGATGATGAGGATGGCAAGTGACATGGATCTCATTTTCATATGATAGAATCTCCTTTCGACAAAATGGCATATCATCTTTTACCCTAATACAGACACTCAATAACCATTTATTTCATTTTTATCCTATAAACAGGTAAAAGGATGGAGTTTATTGCTTGAGAAAATGGGAATGAATGCGTACAATGACATTCAATTAGATAAGGAATCGTTTTTCGGGTATAATCTTCTAAAGGAGTGAAACGGATGGAATATAATGACCAGGTTAAGAACCGTGTGAAGCGGATGGAAGGCCAGCTTCGCGGTATTTTAAAAATGATGGAAGAGGGCAAGGATTGTAAGAATGTCGTGACTCAATTGTCGGCTGTTCGTTCAGCTGTGGATCGAACAATCGGGGTGATTGTGAGTGAGAATCTTGTGGAATGTGTGAAGACAGCTGAGGGAAAAGAGCAGGAAGCCTTAGTGAATGAAGCCGTCAGTTTATTGGTGAAGAGCCGATAGTTCAATGATTGGCTTTTTTTAAGCTTATTTGTTATACCTAGAGGGGTAAAGAGATTTCGGGAGGAATGAAGAACGTGAAAACAATTGATCCACAAGAAGTGCAGTCTCGTCTTGAAGCAGGAGAGCAGCTGAATATCATTGACGTGCGTGAAGCGGATGAGGTGGCAGGAGGCAAGATTCCAGAGGCCTTGCATATTCCATTGGGGCTTGTTGAGTTTCGAATGAATGAATTGGATAAGAATAAAGAGTATTTCGTTGTGTGCCATGCAGGCGGACGAAGTGCCCGTGCTGTACAGTTTTTAGAGTCATATGGATATGATGTTACGAACATAAATGGCGGCATGCTTGCATGGGAAGGCGAAACAGAATAAAGCTGAAGAAGGCGGCAAATCGATGCCGCCTTCTTTTTTATCCAGCTTTCTTAATCTCGATATAAAGGATATGATATTCTTCGGCTTCTGTGATGGTGAAGATATAGCCTTCTTCCTCAATAGAATCACCGATAATCACGTCCATCTTACGGGTTAAGTACCAGCCCCCGATAGTGTCTATATCAGGGTTGTCGATATGAATGCCGAGCAGGTCATTCACCTCAGATAATAGCAATTTAGAATCAACAATATAATGGTTATCGCCTAGTTTCCGTATTTCCGGAAGCTCGTCATCATCAAATTCATCACGAATCTCACCGACGATTTCCTCAAGGATATCTTCTACTGTGACAAGTCCGGAGGTTCCGCCGTATTCATCGAGCAAGACCGCCATATGGGTTTGTTCTTTTTGCATCCTTACGAGCAGGTCATGAATAGGCACCGATTCAATGACTGTAATGATTGGCTTGATAAAGGGCTCGATGGGCATATCCATCTTCATGCCGGAACGAAGGCAGGCCGTCATAAGCTCCTTCGTGTTAATTAAGCCGATGATGGAGTCTTTGTCTCCATCTGCAACTGGAAAACGGGTGTATTGCAGGTCATAGAGCTCCTCAAGAATATCCTCAAGCTTATCATCCTTCTGGAAGACATGGATTTCAGTACGCGGTACCATGATCTCCCTTGCGAGACGCTCATCAAATTCAAAGATATTGTTTACATATTTATATTCAGATTGATTGATTTCGCCTTTTTGGTAGCTGTCGCTTAAGATCATGCGCAGTTCTTCCTCGGAGTGAGCAATATCTCCCTCAGATGAAGGCTTGATGCCAATCAGCCCAGTAATGAAACGTGCAGAGTGGTTCAGTGCCCATATGATTGGGAAGGTAATCCGGTAGAACATGATCAATGGTCCAGAGAAGTTTACGGTAATAGCTTCTGCCTTTTGGATGGCCACAGATTTAGGCGCTAGCTCCCCAACAACCACATGCAGGAATGTGATTAGCGAGAAGGCAATCACGAATGAAATCAAGGATGCTGCGGATTCCGGAATATGCAGTTTAACGAATAATGGATCAATAAGCGCTTTTACAGTCGGCTCACCTAACCACCCGATACCGAGAGAGGTGATGGTAATGCCGAGTTGTGTAGCGGATAAATATTCATCTAAATGAGTGATGACTCGTTTAGCATTAATCGCTTTTTTGTTGCCTTCCTCGATTAGTTGATTGATTCTCGTCGCGCGCACTTTGACAATGGCAAATTCGGATGCTACGAAGAACATAGTGCTCGCAAGCAGGATGAATAGTGCGATTAATTTAGCTGTGTACATTAGTCCTCTTCATCCCTGTATTAGGAGGATGAAGATTCACCGCCTTTCTGATAAAACCTCTATAATCATTTTACCATTCGTGCCAAACTTAAACACAATATAGAAAGATGGATAAAATCACCTATTGATAGAATCTCTCATGACAAGGGCTTCCATTTTATGATACCCTGATAATAAGAAATAGCCGTGAATGGTGGGCATTCACGGCTATTGAAGAATCCACATCCTGTCAGAGGACAGGGAAATAGGCCTCTATTTACACAGGGGGCCTATTTTTTTATCGTGATAATGCTGAGCAGCAGAGTAGCAAAGCCAAAAGTGACCATCAAGGTTTCAAAGACTGTCAAAATGTATCACCCCCATTCTGTGGGAGATTGTCTTCATCGTGGATGTGGTCTTGTTTGTCCATTATAGCAAACAATCGAACAAATAAGAACATACGTTCGTTAATTTAACCAAAAAATGACTTTTGACATGCAATGTAAGCATTTAATATCTCGTTGGAGAAGCGGCAGTAAAGTTTCGTCACCTCCATGGAATCAGCAGAAAAAAGGCATCCGGTTTAACCGAATACCTTTTTGGCTGTATATAGATGACTCATGTGTGCACAGGCTTTTCTGCGAGCAGAATACCATCATCATCTGCATAAACGTACTGGCCAGGAATCCAATCTACTTCCCCAAAGGAGAGAGGGATATCTTTCGTTCCCTCGCCGCGTTTCTTGCTTTTGAAGGGGCATGTCCCGATTGCTTTGATACCGACCGGAATGGTCGCTAATTCAGCGGAGTCACGGACACAGCCGTTAATGATGATTCCATTTATTTGGCGGTCCCGGGCGATGCCGGCTAAAAGGTCACCAAGCAGGGCGCAATTTCTTGAGCCGGCCCCATCAACGACAAGAACAGTTCCAGGCTCAATCGTTTGCAGGCTTTCCTTCACTAAAGAATTATCCTCAAATACATCTACGGTTTGGATATAGCCATGGAACTCTCTCTTTCCTCCATATGAGGATAAGTCCATTCGGCATAGTTTAAGTTGATCAGCGTAGTCATCACATAAATCTGCGGTTTTCATCTATTTCCACCCCTCTGTTCAGAAAAATCAGTTTATTTTACAATTATAGTCAAAATGATACAGGCCTGCCAGAACAATGGTTTTGTTCCCATGCAAAAATGGGAAAATAAAGGGGGATAGAATACGGAAAAAATGAGGGGAAGATGATGGATATGTATAACCGTGCACTGTTCATTTACAATCAAACGGCTGGACAGGCAGATACAGAGAAAGCACTGGCAGCTGTCTTGCCAGTTATAAGTGTGCATGTTAAACAATTAGAGGTCATACAGACAGAGCGTGAGGGAGAGACAACAGAACTATGCAGGAAATGGGGAGAGAAAGCTGACCTGATTATTATACTAGGCGGGGATGGCACCGTTCATGAGGCCATCAATGGTGTAGCAGAATTGGACAAGAGACCGGTTTTAGGGATACTACCTGGGGGTACATGCAATGATTTCAGCCGGATGCTTAGCATGCCGCAAAATCTTGCAAAGGCCGCTAAGAGCCTTATGGAGGGCAAGACACAGCTTTTAGATGTTGGGAAGGTTAATAACCACTATTTCTTGAACTTTTGGGGAGTCGGTCTTGTAGCAGCTACCTCAACGAATATAGATGATACTCAAAAGAAGGTAATCGGAAAACTGAGTTATTTCCTCAGTGCCTTGAAGACAGTGCAAATGACAGAGCCATTTCGATACACTCTTCGAGGGGATGATCATGAATTGGAGGGAGAGGCCGTAATGATTCTTGTCATGAACGGTCGGTATATAGGCACAAATTCAATCCCTTTTCCGAATATGAAGGTGGATGACGGTCTATTTGATGTGCTGATTGTTAAGGATTCCTCCTTTGGTGCCTTCATAGAAGTATTCAATCTGGAAGAGCTGCCGCCAAACGAGAAGGAAGCACAAGGGAATTTGCAGCATTTCCAAACATCATCGCTTTCTGTGAAGACGACACCGGTTCTAGCGGCAGACACAGATGGGGAAATATATTCTGAGACACCAGCTGAATTGACTGTTCTCCATAAACATATTGAAATGATTGTCGGCGCCTAGATGAAGCTCATGTCTTCCATCAAGTAGTATAATAGAGAAAAACGATGAAATGAGAGTGGGGCCATGAATAGTTTGATCGATCAAACGCCTTTCCCAAGGACGAGGGACCAACTGCGAAAAGATTTGCGTGAGCTTGGGGTAGATGCGGGCATGACCTTGCTGGTTCATAGCTCACTATCCTCCATTGGGTGGGTTAATGGGGGAGCCGTCGCACTTATCCAGGCGATAATGGATGCTGTGACAGAAGAGGGCACAATTATCATGCCGACTCAATCAGCTGATTTATCAGACCCGGCGGAGTGGCTGCTGCCACCTATTCCGTGGGAATGGTGGGAGACGGTTCGCAGTACGATGCCTGCCTATGATCCCGATGTTACACCGACCCGCGGGATGGGCAAGGTTCCAGAGCTGTTCAGAACCTTCAAGGGTGTCAAAAGAAGCAGTCATCCGCAGGTATCCTTTGCCGGCTGGGGGGCTAGGAAGGAAGAAATCCTGTCCGCCCACAGTCTTGAATATGGGCTTGGGGAGCAGTCACCGCTAAGGAAAATGTATGATTTAGATGCCTATGTCCTGTTTATTGGGACAACCTATGAAACGAATACATGCTTTCATCTGGCAGAGTACAGGGCCGGAAATCGAGCGGAAATTATGAAAGGAGCGCCAATCATAATAGACGGTGTCAGGAAGTGGGTGGAATTTCACGACCTGGATTATGATGATACCGACTTTGACGAGATTGGCGTGGAGTTTGAGAGGGAACATAAGATTATGCGCGGCAAGATTGGCAGTGCTCATTCCCGCTTATTCTCGATGAGAGAAGCAGTCGATTTCGCGGAGAAATGGATGAAGCATTCTACAAGATAAAAAATGCGGCTGGGATATAAGTATTTCAGCCAATGATAAACCCGAAGGATTAGACGATAAAGGTATCTATCGTCTAATCCTTCGGGTCTTTATTTGTTGTTTTCCATGCATTAGTTGATTGTGGCTTTCCATTATTAGTGACTAGTGGAACGAACTTGTCTTTCCAACTGCTATTTAACAGGAAGAATAATTAATTAGGTTTTGTCTCAGCTCGTTTTCGTAGTCATTATTTAACATGCTGCATATCGTTTTCAAAAATTAAGTTCAATTGGCCGTTTTCTACCTCTACTTTAGCTAGGCTTGTATTGCCGGGAGGTGTGGCTTTAAAGACATCAGAGAGCGGGATGTCCTTGATATACGTCATCAGAACACGAAGGAAGATGGAATGGGTAACGATAAGGATGGTTCCTTCTTTGTTCTCCTCAATAATGCGTTCAAATGCTTGAACAGCTCTTTTTCTAACATGTTCAAAGGTTTCGCCGGAATTGCGGTCATAAAGATGCGGTTTTTCCCAGAATGTCTTGAAATCCTCTGGGTATTCAGCCTCCACCTCTTCACGGATACGGCCGTCCCAATCTCCGAAGTTCATTTCGCGCAAATCATCCATTTGAATGAGACTGATTTCACGGTCGCCAATAATATATTGGGCTGTCTCATATGCTCGTTTTGAGGAGCTGCTATACACTTTATCAATAGTGGTGTCAGCTAAGCGATTGCCAAGTGCTTTCGCATCCCTGATGCCCTTCTCCGTTAATTCTCCATTGCCCCAGCCTTGCATGCGGCGGTTTACGTTCCATTCGGTTAGTCCATGTCTTGTTAGATATATTGTAAGCAAAGCACATGTCTCCTTTTTTATTGTAGATACTGTTTATTATATCCCACAATAATGATGGATGAAAAAGATTGAAATATTGGCATTTCCCTAGTTTGAATCTATTGCATACCACTAGGGGGTATGTTAACGTAGAAGAGAACATTATGAAAGGGGGGCTTTAGATGACCGACGGCGATGAGAAAGTATTAGATTGCTGTGAGCATACAACGGCAAGAACAAGCCACCACTCAGAGGAAACAAAGCGTAATCTGGTCCATCGTCTTAATCGTATTGAGGGACAGATACGCGGAATCAAGGGCATGATCGAGAAGGACGTTTATTGCGATGATGTCATTACCCAAATTGCAGCAACACAGTCAGCACTGAATTCAGTTGGCAAGCTCCTGCTTGAGGGCCATATGAAGAGCTGTGTGCTCGAGAGAATACAGGATGGGGACACAGAGGTTCTGGATGAAGTCTTGATTACCATACAAAAATTAATGAAAAAATAGGAGGAATAAAGATGAAAACAGATGTATTGAAAGTAAGCGGTATGTCTTGCGGACATTGTGTAAAGGCAGTGGAGGAGAGTGTAGGAGGTCTTGCAGGAGTGAAAACGGTCGCTGTTGATTTAAACGGGGGCAAGGTTGAGGTTTCTTACGATGAAAGCGCGGTTACGCTTGATGCTATTAAGGAAACCATTGATGACCAAGGATATGAGGTAGAATAACCCCCCTTATAGGCCATTGGTTTCTTCCTTAGAGAGGTGAAAGGAATGAAGGAAGTTCATTTTCAAGTGACTGGAATGAGCTGTGCGGCTTGTTCAGCACGAATAGAGAAGGTTCTTGGCAAGATGGACGGAATCGAAGAGGCCAACGTTAATCTCGCTACCGAGACATCCACAGTAGTGTACGATCCTAAAAAGATAACTGTACAGGACATCAAGGATAAGGTGGAGAAAATCGGATATGGTGTGGCAACGAAGCAGACGAATCTCGTCATCTCAGGAATGAGTTGTGCTGCCTGTGCAACGAGAATTGAAAAAGGCTTATCAAAAATGGACGGTGTCATTGGGGCAAATGTGAATCTTGCCTTAGAAGAAGGTACGGTTGAATATGATGAAAGCCAGGTGTCTGAGAGGGACCTGATTGAGAGAGTCGAGAAGCTTGGCTATCATGCAGCGTTGAAAGAGGATGCAGAAGCAAAAGAGGATAACCCGCGCGAGAAGGCCATTAAGAAACAGCAGTGGAAGTTCATTATTTCGGCTATCCTGGCTTTTCCATTGCTATGGACGATGTTCGGACACTTTAGCTTTACGTCATGGATGTATGTGCCGGAGTTCTTGATGAACCCATGGGTGCAATTAGCCCTTGCGACACCAGTTCAGTTTATTATCGGCTGGCAATTCTATGAGGGGGCCTATAAGGCGCTTCGCAATGGAAGTGCCAATATGGATGTTTTGGTCGCACTCGGAACATCGGCTGCCTATTTCTACAGCTTATATGAAGCCATTAGAAGTGCAGGTCATGCTGGCCATCATCCAGCTCTCTATTTTGAAACGAGTGCCATCTTAATCACGTTGATTTTGCTGGGCAAATTGTTTGAAGCAAAAGCGAAGGGGCGTTCCTCAGAGGCTATTAAGAAGCTGATGGGCCTCCAGCCGAAAACTGCTGTTATTATTCGTGACAATGAGGAAGTGACCGTTCCGCTTGAGGAGGTCCGTGTGGATGATCTTATTTATGTGCGGCCAGGAGAGAAAATTCCGGTCGATGGAGAGGTCATAGAAGGATCCTCCAGTGTGGATGAATCCATGCTTACAGGAGAAAGTGTACCGATTGATAAACAAGCTGGAGATAGGGTGTATGGTGCAACACTCAATAAGAACAGCTTCCTCAAGATTAAGGCGGTTAAGGTTGGCAGGGATACAGCGCTCGCGCAAATTATTAAAGTGGTCGAGCAGGCCCAGGGCTCTAAAGCACCTATCCAGCGATTGGCTGATAAAATTTCCGGGATTTTCGTGCCAATCGTCGTCGGAATTGCCATCCTTACCTTTATTGCTTGGTATTTCATCGTTTCACCAGGCAATTTTAGTGAGGCATTGGAGAATACGATTGCTGTCCTCGTTATTGCCTGCCCGTGTGCATTAGGGCTTGCTACGCCGACCTCCATTATGGCAGGTTCCGGCAGGGCGGCTGAACATGGCATTCTATTTAAAGGTGGAGAGTATTTAGAAACATTCTATCAGATTGATACGGTTATTTTTGATAAAACGGGGACGCTTACCTATGGAAAGCCTGCCTTAACGGATATCAAGCTGCTGGGTCAATGGAGTGAGGAGGAAGTGCTGCAGATTGCGGCGGCTGTTGAAAAGCCCTCTGAGCATCCTCTGGCTGAAGCAATTGTGGAGGCGGCAAGAGAACGCCAGCTGCAATTAAAGGCAGTCTCGTCCTTTGAGGCTGTTCCGGGATATGGCGTTGTCGCTGAGCTTGATGGCCGGCAGATTCGTGTCGGTACAAGGCGCTTGGTCGAGCAGGCAGGCTTGCCCATTATGGACGTTGAACCATTGATGGCTGAATTAGAGAGTATGGGCAAAACGGCTATGATTGTGGCCGTTGATGAAGAGATTGCCGCAGTTGTGGCTGTTGCTGATACAATCAAAGAAGAATCCGCTCGTGCTGTCAAAGAACTGCAAACCCAGGGTATTGAAGTATGGATGATCAGCGGAGATAATCAGCGTACGGCGGAGGCGATTGCTAAGCAGGCAGGAATCACGCATGTCATCGGGGAAGTGCTCCCTGAAGGAAAAGCTAATGAGGTTCGCAATCTTCAAACGCAAGGCAGAAAGGTTGCCATGGTCGGTGACGGGATTAATGATGCCCCAGCGCTTGCATTGGCTGATGTCGGCATTGCAATCGGCACAGGCACTGATGTGGCGATGGAGGCGGCAGATATTACGCTGATGAAGGGTGATGTGCAAGGTGTTGCCGATGCTTTATATGTAAGCAGGCAGACCATGAGGAACATCAAACAGAATCTTTTTTGGGCATTTGGCTATAATGCATTAGGCATTCCGGTGGCTTTCTGCGGACTGCTTGCCCCATGGCTCGCAGGAGCAGCGATGGCGTTTAGCTCGGTCAGTGTTGTATTGAATGCTTTGCGTCTGCAAAGATTAAAACTCTAAAGAGCGAATGAGCGGTGGGGAACAAACTGATTGTTGCCCACCGCCCATTTTTGTACATATTATCTTGAAAAAGAAGGCAAGAATGTAGATTTCGGTCTTCCTGCCGATAATTAAGCCGATGGATGCTCCCTTCTCGACTTGGGGATTTCATCCTGATACGATAGGTTTATTATGGTTAAATGCCTTAAAAACAGGGCAAAATCTATCCATGTGTTTTACCAATGTTACAGCCATTTTACAATATGATTTTTTTCCCGATTTATGAATCTTTTTTACGTTTAATTCGTCTAAAATATAAGGGAAGAAAGAACGGACTTATTATTTGTCTAGAATAAGTATTTCGATGCGTTTAAATAGATTGGCAGTTGCGTGCTCAGACAGGTATTTCTGAATGGGTATATGTCGGAGGGGTTTGTAATAATGAGAAGTGTTAAGAGAGATTTCATCTATCTTCATAAACAAGAGGCAGAACATTTCGTTGCTTCGTTTGGGATTGATTTCTGCTCCTTCATGCAGGCAATGAAGGAGTTGCCTGAGAATTTATTGCTGCTTGACCATCCTTTCATGGATGTTGAATTTGACATGCATACACACTTTAATTATGTAACCTTTCCATCCTATAAGCGGTTTTGCAAGGAGAACGGCAAGGAAATCGAACAGCTGGTCTGGATGGACTTTGAGGATATTGACGGCCTGGAGGAGCTTGCTCCGTGGGAGATTGCCGAGATTTTATATGTGCGGCATACCTTTAATCATTTACGTTCCCCTTTTTATCAGAAAATGAATAATCGCTTTGTCTATTTAACGCAGGAGGATGGCCTCTATAATAAGATTTACTATCGCAGCTGGCAGGATTTCTATGAGATTCTATCCAGAATGATTCCTGAGCTGGCCGAATGGAGCAAGGCGGAGCGAAGCTTTTTTGGCACAAAGAAAAAGGTCAGTCTGCCTGATGTGCCGCAAGAAATGATCAAGCAATTGTCCCCAATCTTTAATGAAGGTGCCATTATCAGCTTCGAGAAATCTATTAATACGAGGCAGACAGCTGAAATACCAGTATGGTCTGTCGGGGACTTCTCCCATGAGGATGACCTTGAGCATGAGCTGAAAAATGTATATCGTACAAGGCAGACAGCGAAGCTTGTTTTCCAGAAGAAACAAAAAGAATGGACGCTTGTTCGTTAAATTAATTAACCTCCCTATAAAAAGGGAGGTTTTCTCTTTTAAAATATTCACAACCAGGATGAAAAAATGCATATAATAAGATGAATGTGTGATTTGCCCAGAATGGACTATTCAGCTCGCAGGATTCATTTCATGTTCTGAAGGGGAATGATACAATAGACTATGGATTAATTAACGGAGGTACGTTTAAATGAAAATTAGACTTGGGTTATTATATGGCGGAAAATCTGCTGAACATAAAGTGTCAATGCAAACAGCGCTTGCTGTGATTAAAGCATTGGATGCTTCTAAATTTGATATACATCCGATTTACATAAATGAAGAGGGTCAATGGATCAAGGGACCTCAGCTTGAAGGGCCGGTCGAATCCGTGAAACAATTGGAATTTGGCACGAATGAGGGAGCCATTGAAGCAACTGGATTTAACAGCATTGTCCCACAAGAATCTGGTGAAGGCTTTGACGTTGTCTTCCCGCTTCTGCATGGACCAAACGGAGAAGATGGAACGGTTCAAGGATTATTAGAGCTGTTGAATATCCCTTATGTTGGAAATGGTGTGCTTGCTTCCTCTGCAGGGATGGATAAGGTTGTTATGAAGAATATCTTTGCACAGGCAGGACTTACACAAGTGGGATATTCATCCTATCTTCGTTCAGAATATACAGGCAATGAAGAAACAGTTTGTGACGAAGTCGAAAAAGAGATCGGCTATCCTTGCTTTGTGAAACCAGCTAATCTCGGCTCAAGTGTTGGAATCAGCAAGGCAGACAATCGTGAGGAGCTTCTGGCAGCCTTTGCGGAGGCGTTCCAATTCGACCGCAAAGTCATCATTGAAGAAGGTGTCAAGGCGCGTGAGGTTGAGCTTGGTGTGATTGGCAATGATTATCCGGAAGTGTCTGTCGCAGGTGAGATTATCCCGAAAAAAGATTTCTATGATTATAAAGCGAAATATGAAGATGGGGATACGGCTTTAGTTATCCCGGCTGAGATCACTGAGGAAGAATATGCGAATCTCAAGGAAATGGCTATTAAAGCCTACAAAGCATTAGATTGTTCTGGATTAGTGCGAGCGGACTTCTTCTTGACTGCGGAGGGTAAAGCGTATATTAACGAAGTGAATACCATGCCTGGATTCACGCCGTTCAGTATGTTCCCGCTGCTATGGAAGCATACGGGCGTAGAATACCCGCAGCTGATTGAAAAGCTTATCCAATTAGCTCTTGACCGCCATGCGGAAAAACAAAAAATTAAATACACCATCTAAGCCTATAGATGTATTGATAAGGGTAAGTACATGCTGAATGGTATGTACTTACCTGAATTTCAGGGACGAAAATGTAATGGAGGATTAACATGATTAAACGTACACTAGCTGAAATTGCAGCCATGGTAGACGGACAAATTCACGATTCAATGAAAGAGGTCGTGGTAGCGGGCGTCACAACAGATACGAGAAAAATCACGAATGCCAATCTTTTCGTGCCGCTTCAAGGAGAGAAAAGCAATGGTCATGACCATGTCCAGCAGGCATTCGAGCAAGGAGCTTCAGCGAGCTTTTGGGAACATAGTCAGCCGAATCCGCCAAAAGGGGCAGCCCTCGTCTTTGTTGATGACAGTCTAAAGGCCTTGCAGCAATTAGCAAAGGCCTATTTGAATGAGCTCGATACGAAGGTGATTGGCATCACAGGCTCAAATGGGAAAACGACGACAAAGGACATGACGGCGTCCATATTGGGAACGAAATATCGTGTCCACAAGACAAGCGGGAATTTCAATAATCATATTGGCCTGCCGCTGACTGTGTTATCGGCTCCTGAGGATACCGAGATGCTAATCCTGGAGATGGGGATGAGCAGCCGCGGGGAAATCTCGCTCTTATCCAAGATCGGACAACCTGATGCAGCCATCATCACGAATATCGGGGAATCCCATCTGCTTGACCTTGGCTCAAGAGAAGGAATCGCTGACGCGAAAATGGAGATTGTAGAAGGGCTCAAGCCGGACGGCGTCTTAATTTATAATGGTGACGAACCTCTGCTCATTAACAGAGTTACCGACCTGGAAATCCGTAAAATCTCGTTTGGAAGAAGCCTCACGAATGATTACTACCCGCTTAAGATTGAATCGGGGCAGGATGACATGAAATTCACGATTGAAAAGGAAGGTCAGCATGAATTCCTTCTGCCGGTGCTTGGTACACATAATGTATTAAATTCGATGGCAGCCATTGCTGTCGGCAGGGAAATGGGCGTTTCCTTTGATGAAATCGCAAAGGGTCTCAGTGAGCTGAAATTAACGAATATGCGGATGGAGGTAACCTTCGGTGCGAAGGGTGAGAAAATCATTAATGATGCCTATAACGCAAGTCCAACTTCCATGAAAGCAGCCATTGAGCTCGTGAAAGCCATGACAGATGCCACGAAGAAGATTCTCGTTCTAGGTGATATGCTCGAGTTAGGACCAGAAGAAGCTGCCTACCATTACAAAATGGGAGAACTCATAACAGAAGAAATTGATTATGTATTAGCATATGGGGAATTGTCTGCCAATCTAGCAGAAGGGGCGAAAGGGAACCTTGGCGCAGAACGCGTCTTCCACTTCGATGATAAACAGGCGCTCGTTCAGAAATTAAAAGAGCTTACAGAGCCTCACGCGCTGGTGCTTGTGAAGGCATCCCGCGGCATGAGACTTGAAGAGGTTGTTGGAGCTCTATAAGGGTTAATAAAAAGAGGTCATTTGTTTCATGCGGTAAAGCATAAATGGGTGACTTCTTTATTATTTTTATTCATAACCTTATAATAAAAATAAGGAAATGGGTAATATATTAAATAGACAGAATTAGGGGTATAAAATGATCGGATGCCTTTTTATTCATGGATTTACTGGTTCTCCGCTGGAAGTGGAGCCTTTAATGGAATATATAAAAGAGCGTACAGACTGGGTCACAGCCTGTCCGGTTCTCCCTGGACATGAAGAGGGAGGCAGTTTAAGAGGCATATCCTATACCGAATGGCTGGATGCAGCAAGCAAGGCGCTTGATGAACTGCAGTGTCAGTGTGATACAATTTATGTAGTTGGCTTTTCGATGGGTGGCATGATTGCATCCACATTAGCGGCTCATCAATCGATTGATAAATTGGTTTTGCTTTCACCAGCCGTTTTCTACTATTCGCCGAAACAGCTCTCCATCGAGATTGGGGAACTGTGGCGTGAAATGCTTCGCGGACAGCTTAAAGATAATGCTCTATATCTCCGCTATCATGCGAAGATTAAGCATACACCGCTTTCTGCAGCTATGCAGTTTAGAAGGCTGGTCAGACAATACCGGCCGCGTCTGCAGGATATTTCGGTGCCCGTCTTTATTGCTCACGGCCTCCAGGACGGCATTGTACCGTATAAGAGTACCCAATATGTATATGACACCGTAGCATCGAAGGAAAAAACAGCAGTGTGGCTTGATGAATGTCATCATTTGATTTGTCATTGTGAGAATAATCAATGGCTCTTTGGAAAAGTGTATGAGTTCTTGCACACATAAAAAGGCTCATGTATATTTTAGCAGTCCACAATATTTGCAATCCGGCTATGTATTTGATACCATAAAGTAATTACATGCGTTTCATGAACATTTTCCAAATGAATTGGACTTATGAACTCATGCTGCCGGGGGTATTTTCGGCCGCTTTTTTTTATGAGATCGAACCCTGTGCGACAGGAATATTGAACTGACACCTAATCCTGTTAGACAGGAATGAAAAATATATTGAAGCAATTGTTAAAAACACCTATTTGAAAAAGGGGTAGAAAAATTAATGGCATTATTTAGTGAATTAGGAATTAGCCGCAACACATTACGAGCAGTAGAAAAAATGGGGTTTGAAGAAGCAACTCCAATCCAATCTGAGACGATTCCTCTCGCATTAGAGGGCGGAGATCTAATTGGACAGGCTCAAACAGGAACTGGTAAAACAGCTGCTTTCGGAATTCCGATGATTGAAAAAATTGATGTAAAGAAAGACGAAATCCAAGGTTTGATTATTGCTCCAACACGTGAGCTGGCAATCCAGGTTTCAGAAGAGCTTTACAAAATTGGAGCAGGCAATCGCTCCCGCGTCCTTGCAGTATATGGCGGACAAGATATTTCTCGCCAAATCCGTGCGTTGAAAAAACGCCCGCATATCATCGTTGGTACACCTGGACGCCTTCTTGACCATATCAACAGAAAAACGATTCGTTTGAACAATGTTCATACAGTCGTTCTTGATGAAGCGGATGAAATGTTGAACATGGGCTTCATCGAGGATATCGAATCCATCTTGTCTTCTGTGCCTGATGATCACCAAACCTTGTTATTCTCTGCGACAATGCCTGATCCAATCCGTCGTATTGCCGAAAGATTCATGCATGAACCAAAAACTGTTCGTGTAAAAGCAAGAGAAATGACTGTACCGGCAATCAGCCAATACTATGTACGTGTTCCTGAAAGAGAGAAATTCGATACATTAACACGTCTTATCGATATTCATACACCAGAATTGGCTATCGTTTTTGGACGTACAAAACGCCGTGTTGACGAACTTGCAGAAGCATTGACCGTTCGCGGCTATACTGCTGAAGGAATCCATGGTGACTTGACTCAAGCACGCCGTATGTCTGTTCTTCGCAAATTCAAAGAAGGCACAATCGACGTATTGGTTGCAACAGACGTTGCTGCCCGCGGTCTTGATATCTCAGGCGTTACTCATGTATACAACTTTGATATTCCACAAGACCCAGAAAGCTATGTTCACCGTATCGGCCGTACAGGACGTGCCGGTAAAGAAGGTATGGCGATTACATTCGTCACACCGCGTGAAATGTCCTATCTTGAAGTCGTTGAACGCACAACGAAGAAGAAAATGGAGCGCATGAAAGCACCAACAGTAACAGATGCTCTTGAAGGTCAACAAAGAACAGCTAAAGAGAAGCTTTATAATGTAGCTTCCTCTGAAGATCTAACTGCATACCTTCCACTTGCAAAGGAAATGCTTGAAGATCAAACCGCTGAAGACCTAGTAGCAGCAGCATTGAAATTATTCGTTAAAGAGCCGGATGAGAAACCTGTAACGATCACTGAAGAAAGACCGTTGCCATTCCGCAAAGAAAGCTCCTACAAAGGAAAAGGCGGAGGCGGCAAACGTCCGTACAATCGCGACGGACGCTCTGGAGACAGAAGACGTAGCGGCGGCAATAATCAAGGCGGACGCAGAAAGTCTTACAGCAACTCCAAACCAAAGAACCAAAGCAAATAATCAATCGATTGATTGACATAAGCCAGCCCGAATAGGGGCTGGCTTTTTTTTATGCATTCAGGTTGTAGAAGCTTCGTGAGGTGAGAATTCGGAAGGGTGTAATGAGGGAGATCCCCTTCAGTGTTCTGTGTCGTCTGCAGATATGGGATGACGGAAGCTCACTTTTGAAGAGAGTAAAGGCTGATTTCATGTTTTAAGGGCGAAATCACCTGCTTAAGGGCGAAAACATACGGTTTATGGGCGATGTGTTGAGGGTAAGGGCGAAATCCAAGCCGTCTGAGCGAATCTCTTAGGGTAAGGGCGAAAATCCATGTTGTATGAATGTAAGATGAGTCTCAGTAGGTCCCTCTCATAAACAAAAATCTCCTTGCCCATACTAAGGGCAAGGAGATGGTGTTTAAAAATGACTTATATTCGATTAGGATATGTGGCGATGAGCGTGGAGCTGCAAAATGCTTCCCCGTCACAGACAATGACCTATGCTCAGTTCAGTAAGCTGAAAGACCGCGAGGCAGCTGTAAGGAAGCTTGAACGAATTGCACAGTCGAACCTTCATAATTGCTTACGTTTACTGAAGCATAATGAAGCAAGTGGGATAGAGTTTTTTCGCTTTTCCTCTAAGCTTGTTCCGTTGGTTGACCATCCAGACCTAGCGGATTGGCCGTATATGAATGCGTTAAAACAAGAGGCCGCTGAGATTAAGCAGTACTTAATTGAGCATCCGTACATGAGGGTAGATTTCCATCCAGACCATTTTATCGTACTCAATAGTCAGGACAAGGAGGTGCTGAGGTCCTCCATCAAGGCGTTAACCTTTCATTACAGGATGCTGAAGGCGTTTGGTATATTCCCAAAGCATCGATGTGTGCTCCATGTCGGCGGGGGTTATAATGATAAGGAGCAGGCTCTGGAGCAATTCATTTTGAACTGGGCGCATGTGCCGGCGCCGATTCAGGAAATGATTATCTTAGAGAACGATGATACCCTTTTCGGTGCAGATGATGTTTTATATTTATGTGAAAAATTAGGGATACCCTTTGTATTTGACCTGCATCATCATAAAATGAATCCGCAAGGTGAGTTTGAAGAAAAGTGGGAGAGGATTGCTGAAACATGGGGGCATTCTCCGCTCCCGGTAAAGGTTCATTTATCCTCACCGAAGGATGCGAAAAATCCAAAGGCGCATGCAGATTATGTGGAGGTTACTGAAATTGTTGAGCTCATGAAGGGAAACAAGAGGGCTGCCGAACAGATTGATGTTATGCTTGAGGCGAAGCTGAAGGATGCTGCTGTGTTCCGTATGGCAGAAGAGCTGAAGCATACTCCTGGGTTTAAGCAAATAAAAGGAGCGTGCTTCAACGTCAGCCTGCTTTGATTATATCCTGTTCAAAAATAGAGGAGCGAGTAGGAATCCGGCTGCCAGTCCGCCAATATGGCCGACCAAGTTTACAGATGTCTGCATGAAGGATAGGACGACCGAAAGAACAATTAAGGCTAGAATGGTCTGTGAATTTTGGCGGGTCATCAGATGTTTCTTATATAATAAGATATAGGCATAGCAGCCAAATAGTCCGAAGATGGCGCCGCTTGCTCCCACATGGACATACATAGCTGGCATTGTCAGTAAAGTAATGACATTGGCCAGGATGCCGGACAGCAAGAAGAGCAGGCTGAAGCGCGCTGTTCCGGCCAGGGACTCAATTCCGGGGCCAATGATGATTAAGGTAAAGAGATTAAAGAGGATGTGCGGAAAATTGGCATGCATGAAAATCGGTGTAACCAGCCGCCAGTATTCTCCCTCGCTGATGAGAAAGTTGACACCGCTGAGAGAGGTGAAGATATCAATGCTAGGCAGAATAGGCAGGGCAGTTGCCGCAAATAGAATGGCACAGATAGCAGCGATAAGGCTTACGGCTGGGTAGAAGCGTATAAATTGTGAAAAGCTTTCTGATCTAGTGAACATAGGCATCATCCTATCGAATAAATATTTTGAATAAAAGGCGGGCGATTCATGATACAAGGAATTGGGTTGGATATAGTGGAGTTGGACAGGGTGCGTGATTTGCTTGACCGCAAGCCGAAGTTTGCGAGCCGAATTTTGACTCCTGAAGAAATGGAGATTTTTGAGAGCTTAGGCGAAAGGAGGAGAATTGAGTGGTTTGCCGGTAGATTCTCCGCCAAAGAGGCCTTCTCAAAAGCTGTCGGCACAGGGATAGGCAAGGAGCTCTCGTTTCAGGATATTTCCATTATACAAGAAAAAAGCGGAAAACCAATCATTCGGCATTCCCTCTCCTATGCTGTTCATCTTAGCATCACGCATACGAGTGAGTATGCGGCTGCCCAGGTTATTCTCGAGGATAGGTCCAGATAGAAATTCAATGTGAAGGTACATAATTAGACGGGCTCTCTCATATATTCAATTAGCGAATAGGAGAGACAAGGCCTCATTCATTCCCATGCGCCGATTGATGTAATCAGACAGTAAGAGAGTAATAGAGTTTGCTGTTTAAGGTCGTGCTGATGGCGTGTTTGTGCCTTATCCTCTCCCTTTTACTTACTAATGTAAAAAGGGGATGAGAAGCTTTGAGGAGGTTACTAGTGCTGATGTTTGCATTGTGTTTGATGTTTGCATTGGCGGGCTGTGGTCAGAAATCACAAACAGATGTGGTCGATGCACTCGAGAAAAAGATGTCTGAGATAAAAGGGTACAAGGCTGATGCGAAAATGACGCTTAAGATGGGTTCAGAGCCGCAGGAGTATGATGTAGAGGTCTGGTATGAGGCTCCTTCTAATTACCGAGTTAATTTGAAGAATGCCCAGAAGGACCAAAGTCAAATTATTTTGCGTAATAAGGAAGGGGTATTTGTTTTGACGCCGGCACTTAATAAGAGCTTCCGCTTCCAAAGTGAATGGCCGAAGAACAGTTCCCAAGCGTACTTATATGAATCTCTTATCATGGATGTGAGCGATGATAAGGATGCGACCTTTAAGACAACAGATGATAGCTATGTATTTGAATCGAAGACCCGCTATCAGAATAATAAGATGCTTCCTTTGCAAATCGTGGAATTTGATAAGAAGACTCTGGCGCCTAAGCGTGTTGCAGTGATGGATTCGGACCGCAATACACTTGTAGAAGTAAGCTTTGAGAAAACGACCTTCAATCCGGATTATGAAAAAGGTGCCTTTGACGTCAGCAAGAATATGACAGGTGCCCAGCTGGAAGTTCCAGTCATGACAACTGAGGAGGATGTTGATCTTGAGGTTCAATATCCAACAGCTGAGATTGATGGAGTCGTATTGGCGGGTGAGAAGATGATTGAAACGGATGAGGGACAAAAGGCTGTTCTCACCTATGCTGGGAAAGAAAAGGAATATACCTTGATTGAAAATAACTCCAAAGTTGTAACAGAAGCAGCCGTGACGACGGTAACAGGCGAGCCGATAGACCTTGGCTTTACAGTTGGTTACATGACAGACAATTCTATCTCCTGGTCCTATGAAGGAACAGATTTCATGCTGGCAGGCAAGAACCTGACCATGGATGAATTACTGATGGTGGCCAAATCAGTGGCGCCAGTTGGAGAGAAATAATCATCATGAGATAGGTCCGCGCATATGCGGGCCTTTTATTTTGCCTATGAAAGATTGACTATCGTTTGAAATAGGAGAATAATGAAAACACAGAACTTCAAAAGGAAGGTACAGCAATCATGATGAGCAACCAATTTTACCGTGATACATGGGCTGAAGTGAATCTAGACCACGTTCAAGAGAACATAAAAGCAATTAAGGGACTATTGCCGGAGGAGACTTCTATAATGGCAGTCGTAAAGGCAAATGCTTATGGACATGGCGATATTCAAGTGGCCAAAGCCGCCCTTGGTGCAGGTGCGACTTCTTTGGCTGTGGCCTTTTTGGATGAGGGAATCCGTCTCCGTGAGCTTGGGGTAGAGGTACCGATTCTTGTCCTCGGTTCGACGCGTCCGAGTGATGCTCCTATAGCTGCAAAGTATGGCATCCGTGTAAATGTGCACAGCAAGTCCTATGTCGAGGAAGCGCTCAAGGTTCTTGATGGCAGCGAGCGTCCCTTATATATTCATATTAAGGTCGACACAGGGATGAGCAGACTCGGCATACGCACCAAAGAAGAAATGAAAGATCTTGAATATATTTTACAGAATCAAAATAAAATACAGGTAGAAGGTGTTTTCACTCACTTTGCTAAAGCAGATGAAATAGAACTGGACCATTCGGAAAATCAGCTTACAAAATTCATCTCCATTCTTCATAGTATGGACACTCTTCCGCCGATGATTCATACGAGCAACAGTGCCGCTTCGATGAGGATGCCTGAGGCCTATTTCAATATGGTTCGGGTTGGCATTGCTATGTATGGACTGAGCCCATCGCCGGAAATCAAGGATGAACTTCCAGTTAATCTTAAGCCTGCCCTGTCTCTCTATACAAAGGTCAAGCAAGTGAAGCAAATTCATGAGGGTGACACGGTCAGCTACGGAGGCACCTATGAAGCAAAGGGTGAGGAGTGGATCGCCACACTGCCAATCGGCTATGCAGATGGGTGGATTCGCAAGCTTTCAGGACAAAATGTACTGATTAAAGGCAAGAAAGCGCCGATTGTAGGAAGAATATGCATGGACCAATGTATGGTGAAGCTCGATGAACCTGTTGAAGAGGATGCAGTCGTAACATTGATTGGGACGGATGGTAATGAAGCCATTACAGCGGATGAGCTTGCAGAGAAGCTTGAGACCATCAATTATGAAATAACATGCCAGCTTTCAAGCCGTATTCCAAGAGTCTATAAAGCAGGGGGAAAGACAGTCGAAATTGTCAATATGTTATTTCGTAAATGATTTTTCAACACATTTTTGAATAAAATCCGTATAAACTGCGGGGAATTAGCTTCATAATAAGAAAGAAATGTACTAGACACCTTTCTTTGAGGTGGTATTGATGTTAAGATATAAAAAAAGGACTAAAGTGGTTTGTAGTGATGGTGGAGGTGTTTGCCTGTGTCTGAGTCCAGTGCAACAACAGAAATTCTAATACGCTTGCCCCAAAATTTGCTAAGTGAGTTGGATGGATACGTGCGAGAAGAAAATGTGAATCGAAGCGAATTTATTTATCAAGCAACGAAGATGTACTTGCAAGAACGTAAGAAGAAGGAATTTCGTGAATCTATGCGCCGTGGATATATGGAGATGGCTAATATCAACTTGACTATGGCAGCTGAAGCCTTTCAGGCCGAATATGAAGCTGAACATGCTGTGGAGCGTTTAGTCAGCGGTGAATAAGGGTTTAAATGTTAAACGTGGTGATGTATATTTCGCTGATTTGTCTCCAGTGGTAGGATCTGAGCAAGGCGGAGTCAGGCCTGTCCTAGTCATTCAAAATGACATAGGGAATCGATTCAGCCCAACCGTAATCATTGCGGCAATTACGGCTCAAATACAAAAAGCGAAACTGCCGACCCACGTAGAAATTGATGCCGAGAAGTATGGATTCGAACGAGATTCTGTTATTCTGCTCGAACAAATTCGGACAATTGATAAGCAGCGATTAACTGACAAGATTACGCAGCTAGACGATGAAATGATGAAAAAAGTCGTGTATGCTCTTCAAATTAGTCTTGGTCTGGTGGACTTATAAAGTGAATATTCAGCAGTCAATTATGTTCTGCAGTAAAAAGCTATCAAGGGAATAATCTTGATGGCTTTTTTTATTTGCCTAAATTTGGATTAAATATTACTGTTATATGTAAAATAAGGATTTTTTGAGTAAATGAAAAAAAGCGGGAATAAAAGCATGTGGTTCAAAATTTAGGGTAAATAATTATGTTTTTGACTAGAAGAAGCCCCCGCATTCTGATTTCCCATTTTTCATCCTAGTGTTTATAATGTGGTTATATAGAACATTTGTAATTATCGAATTAATATTGTCATTGGCATAGAGGTTAAGCATTAGATAACTTTAAGGAGGAACTAATGAATAAGTTTGTGCAGAATTATATACAGGATCATAAAGGGGACATCCTTCAGAGCTGGGTTGACAAGATGAAGGAAAATGCGGATGAACGGGTAATCAATGTTGTATCTGATCAGGTATTTGTTCGGACAAGCAATGAGTTCATTGAGGTGCTGATATCCAATATTACGGACTCAAACGAAGAATTCCAATCTAAGCTTGGAGACTTCGCAGAGAAAATTATCCGTCTTGGCTGGCCTCTCACCTTTGTAAATGAAGGGATGAAATTATTTAATATCGTCGTCACAGAAGGTATGGTGAAAGAGGGCGTAATGACGAAGGACAACCAGTTGGAGATTGTCCTGGACTTTGATGAATGGATCACACCGTTGAATAATGAAATCATCAATGTGTATACATCTACTTGGGAAAGAACCGTTTCCCTGCAGCGTATAGCGCTTCAGGAACTCTCTGCACCGCTTATTCCGGTTTTTGAGGGAATTACGGTTATGCCTCTTATTGGCACCATTGATACAGAACGAGCCAAACAGATTATGGAGAATTTGTTAAGCGGGGCTGTTAGACACCGTTCAGAGGTTGTATTGATTGATATTACCGGAGTGCCTGTTGTAGACACCATGGTGGCGCATCACATTATACAAGCAGCTGAAGCTGTACGCCTCGTCGGAGCGAAATGTATGCTTGTAGGGATTCGCCCGGAAATTGCTCAAACAATTGTTAACTTAGGGATCAATTTAGATGAAATTATTACAAAAAATACACTAAAAAAGGGTGTGGAAGCGGCACTCCAGATTACGAATAGAAAAATTATAGAGATTACGGAGGAGTGACAATGAGAATTCCAATATTAAAGCTGCATGATTGCCTGCTAATCTCGATTCAATGGGAATTAGATGATGCGACAGCTCTTCAATTCCAGGAGGATTTATTACATAAGATCCATGAAACCAATGCGAATGGGGTCGTGATCGATTTAACGTCAATCGAGATTATTGATTCGTTCATTGCCAAGGTTCTAGGGGATGTCATTAATATGTCGAAGCTGATGGGTGCTAAAGTGGTGATTACAGGCATACAGCCGGCCGTCGCCATCACATTGGTCGAGCTTGGCATTACGTTATCTGATGTCATGACGGCAATTGACCTTGAAAAAGGATTGGAGAAATTACAGAAGGAACTGGGGGACTAGCATGATGAGTACCCAATCCTACGTAAAAATATTAAATGAGTGGGATATTGTTGCTGCCCGGCAAGTAGGGAGAAATGTGGCCAAGGAGTTAGGGTTTGGCACAGTGGACCAGGCGAGAATCACCACCACGATCAGTGAATTGGCGAGAAACATTTATTTATATGCAGGCCAGGGGGAAATCTGTATTGAGAAGCTATGGGATAACGGCAGAACAGGCTTGCGCATCATAGCAGAAGATAAAGGTCCTGGTATCAGTGATATCAGAAAAGTGATGGAGGACGGCTACACCACATCAGGCGGACTAGGTGCAGGGCTGCCTGGAGTAAAGCGTTTGATGGATGAATTTGATATTGACTCAGAAGTGGGAGTTGGGACGAAAATCACGACAACCAAATGGATTCGATAGGGGGGAGATGCGTGACGAAAAGAGAGTATTTGGAAAGAGATTACCGAGATGCTCTCTCGAAGTACTTAGCAGAGCAGACGGAACAGGCTCTATATTTGGGTCAGAAAATCAGCAAATCAGCCATGGAAAGTGACGTATCACCAGAAGAGATTATTAGTATCCATCAAAATGCGCTGAAACAAATCTTCCCTGACCTTTCGAGCGATGCGATGAATTCACTCGATTTCCTGCTTGAGGTGATGCTTGAATACGGCGTTGCTTTCCGTGAGCTCCAAAGCCTGAGGCACCAGCAGCGCGAGCTGAAAAGTGAAATGGAAATTGCGACAAATGTTCAGCAAACTTTGCTTGGCACAAATATTCCGGTTGTGGATAATCTCGATATCGGAGCAATCAGTGTGCCGGCCAAGCATATGAGCGGTGACTATTTTCACTTTGTAGAGGATGAACATAACCGGGTTGCTGTGGCGATTGCGGATATTATCGGGAAAGGGATTCCAGCAGCATTGTGTATGTCCATGATTAAATATGCGATGGATTCCCTGCCGGAGCACCGGACATCCCCAGCAAGTGTACTTGAGAGCATCAATAGAGTGGTTGAACAAAATGTGGACCCCAGTATGTTTATTACCATGTTTTATGGGTTATATGACCCTTCTAATCATATCTTTACATATGCATCAGCTGGACATGAGCCAGGGTTCTTCTATGATTATCAAGAAAATAAATTTACGGAGCTGACTGCAAGAGGGCTCCTGCTTGGGGTGGACAAACGGACGGTATACAAACAATATGAGCGGAAAATCGAAGTCGGCGACATGATTATCCTGCTCTCGGACGGCGTAACGGAATGCCGGACAAAGGAAGGGTTTATCGAGCGGGATACATTGGTTGAACTTATCCAAAAATCAATCCACCTTGATGCGCAGTGCATTGTAAATAATTTGTTTAAGAAGCTTGAAAAAATGCAGCATTTCCAGCTGCGTGATGACTTTACGTTAATCATTATCCGACGTAAGTTTTAGATTGGATAAAAACGGGTATTTATAAGAACGCTAAAGACATATTTTTTGAGGAGAGGGTCAATTAATGAATATATCTATTGATGTTCAAGATATAAATTCGGAAGTTCGTGTATACGTGAAGGGGGAGATTGATGCCTATACGGCACCTCGTTTAAGGGAGAAGCTTTTCCCGCTCTCTGATAAAGACAAAGTAGTAATGGTGGTCGATTTATCAGAAGTATCCTATATGGACAGCACGGGGCTGGGCGTATTTGTCGGTTTGTTTAAGAACGTCAGGGCACATAATGGTGATTTTAAGATCATCGGTTTATCCGAACGCTTGCATAGATTGTTTGAAATCACGGGACTTGCTGATATTATCCATATAAAAAGCCATGCAGAGGGTGGAGCACAATGACTGAGACATATGAATACATTGAGATGAAATTACCGGCCAAACCAGAATTTATCGGAATCATGCGATTGACGCTGTCAGGCATCGCCAGTCGGATGGGATTTTCCTATGATAGTATAGAAGATTTGAAGATTGCGACAAGTGAAGCTTGCACAAATGCTGTTCAGCATGCTTATAAAGGTAAGAATGAAGGGGAAGTAGTGATTGGATTCGGCCTTTATGAAGATCGCTTGGAAGTGATGGTTGTTGATAATGGACAGAGCTGCAATTTTGACGAAGTAAGACAAGGATTAGGTCCATACGAGAGAGACCAGTCTGTGGAATTTCTAAGAGAAGGAGGATTGGGTCTATATCTGATTGAGACGCTCATGGATGAGGTTAAAATACACCAGAATGAGGGTGTGACAGTGTTCATGACGAAGTTTCTTGAGGGGGAGCAGGTGGAGAGTGATGCAGAGACAATCTCAAACTAACGAAGAAATCAGAGCTCAAACTAAGGAACAAGTCACCCAGTGGATTAAGGCATATCAAGAGAATGGAGACCAGGAAGCACAAAATCAACTCGTCCTCCATTACCAAGGTTTAGTCGAAACAATCGCAAGGAAATATTCCAAAGGGAAATCTTATCATGAGGATATCATTCAGGTGGGCATGATTGGCCTGCTCGGGGCAATTCGCCGGTATGATGATTCCTTTGGCAAAAGCTTTGAGGCATTCGCTGTTCCGACTATTATTGGGGAGATTAAACGCTTTCTACGTGATAAGACGTGGAGTGTTCATGTGCCGCGCAGAATTAAAGAACTAGGCCCCAAGATTAAGACAACCGTAGAAGAACTAACCTCAACATTACATCGTTCTCCAAAGATAGAAGAGATCGCCAGATACTTGGATGTTTCTGAAGAAGAAGTTCTTGAGGCAATGGAGATGAGCAAGAGCTATCAAGCCTTGTCTGTTGACCATTCTATAGAAGCGGACTCAGATGGAGGCACCGTGACGTTGTTAGATATCTTCGGGAATATAGATGAAGGGTATGAAAAGGTAAATCAACGCTTGGTGCTTGAGAAGGTCTTGCACGTTCTAAGTGACCGGGAGAAGAAAATCATCCAATATACGTACCTTGAGAACTTAAGTCAGAAAGAGGCTGGCGACAGGCTTGGCATCTCGCAAATGCATGTATCCCGCTTGCAGAGAAGAGCCATTAAGAAACTGCAAGAAGCGATTAACGCTGAGAACTCGGAGTATATTCAGTGAAACATGAAATCCTGCGGGATAGCAAGGTTGAGGCAATTGCCGCTCAATCGTCTAAGAACGGCAAGGCCTTATGTGGGGATGATTACTTTTTCTTGGCAACTGATGATTATTTCATTTGTGTATTGGCGGATGGTCTAGGGTCAGGTGAATTTGCTCATGAATCCTCGCGCGCAGTGACTGATGTAGTTCGTGACTGCCATGAGGAAGATGTGGACTCATTAATGGATCGGTGCAACCGAGTGCTCGTTCAGAAGAGGGGAGCGGCAGTTGCTATCTTTAAGGTTTATTTCAAGGAGAAGAGATTCCGCTACAGCTGTGTTGGGAATATCCGGTTTTATCTTTATCCGCCAAATGGCGGCAAATTGGTTTACCCTCTTCCGGTGACAGGCTATATGTCTGGGAGGAAGCAGCATTTTCATACACAGGAATTTTCCTATATACCTAATTCGAGATTCTTGATTCATTCAGATGGGTTTGAAATGAGGGGCACAAAGAACTTTTTCGGGCTCTCAGGATCCCTGGAAGTATCAGCTAAGCAGCTGGAACATACGAATTCAGCTGCCTCAGATGACATAACATTTATATTCGGAAGTCTACTTGAATGAAACAAGAGGCTTCTTTTTTTATGTCTGAACTCCCCCCTGTGATTCCAGTATAAGGAATGTGGTACTATTAAGAGAAAAGCCCTAATAGAAAGGTTAGATTGAATGAAATCCAAAGAGGAACTAATTCGCCTAATAGCCAATCAGGCTTCCGTCAAAGAAAAGCAGGCTGCTAATGTACTGACGCTTCTGGAAGAAGGAAATACCATTCCTTTCATTGCGCGTTACCGTAAAGAAATGACCGGCTCGCTCGATGAGGTGCAGATTAGGACAATCTCGGAGAAATGGTCATACCTGGACAATCTGGAGAAGCGCAAGGAAGAGGTCCTGCGTATTATTGAAGAACAGGGGAAATTAACGCCTGAGCTGCGTAAGGAAATTGTGCAAGCAACGAAATTACAAATGATAGAGGATCTATATCGTCCTTATAAACAAAAACGCCGTACGAAGGCGACTGTCGCGAAGGAAAAAGGACTTGAGCCGCTTGCTGAGTGGGCTATCGCATGCCCTGTGTCCGGCAGCCCGCTTCAGGAGGCAGCGCATTATATCGATAGCGAAAAAGGAGTTGAATCCGCTGAGGAAGCCTTAGTGGGGGCGAGAGATATCATTGCTGAGATAATCGCAGATAACCCAGCCTTCCGAAAGTGGATCCGGGATGATACATACAAACGCGGTATGATTAAATCAGTCGTGAAGGATGAGGAGAAAGACGAGAAGAATATTTTTGAGATGTACTATGAATACGAGGAAGCAGCTGGAAAGATTGTCCCTCATCGTATCCTCGCCCTTAATCGTGGAGAGAAGGAGGGTGTCCTAAGAGTCAGCGTTAAAGCAGACGTAGATAGAATTCTCAGCTATATCGAACGCCAAGTGATCAAAGGAAAAACAGTATGTGAAGATCTCTTGAAGGAAGCGATTGAAGACGGCTATAAACGTCTCATCCAGCCTTCCATTGAACGGGAGATTCGCAATGAGCTCACCGATAAGGCGGAAGATCAAGCTATTCATATCTTCTCTGAGAACCTTCGCAACCTATTGCTTCAGCCGCCTCTTAAAGGAAAAATGGTGCTGGGAGTGGATCCCGCTTACCGGACAGGTTGTAAATTTGCCGTTGTTGACCAAACTGGAAAAATGCTGGAGATTGGAGTTGTCTATCCGCATCCGCCTGTTTCAAAAAGAAAGGAAGCAACGGAAAAGATTTTGCGGATTCTTAAAGAATATGAAATCGAGCTTGTCGCGATTGGGAATGGTACAGCCTCACGTGAAACTGAGCAATTTATCGTCGATACATTAAAGGGACAGCCTAAAGACATTTATTATTTAATCGTCAATGAAGCCGGGGCGAGTGTCTACTCAGCTTCAGATATTGCTAGAGAAGAGTTCCCTTCACTTCAAGTAGAAGAGCGAAGTGCCGTTTCAATCGCCCGCCGTCTGCAGGACCCGCTGGCAGAGCTTGTTAAAATCGATCCGAAATCAGTCGGTGTTGGCCAATATCAGCATGATGTTTCAGAGAAGAAATTGAATGAATCTTTATCCTTTGTCGTAGAAACAGCCGTCAACCAAGTTGGTGTTAATGTTAACACGGCATCACCATCCCTTCTCCAATACGTCGCCGGCCTCTCAAAAACAGTTGCCCAAAATATTGTGAAGAAGCGAGAAGAGGAAGGGGCTTTCACGGACCGGAAGGAACTGAAGGCTATTCCTCGTCTGGGAGCGAAGACATATGAGCAGGCAATCGGATTCCTCCGTGTGCCGGATGGGGCAGAACCATTGGACCGGACGGCTATTCACCCTGAGAATTATGCGGCAGTACGCTCTCTGCTGAAAAGCCAGGGGCTATCAACAGATGATCTAGGCAGTGAAAAGCTGCGAAAGGCATTGGCGCATGTTGATGTTCGTACGCTGTCAGTGGAATTAGGAGTTGGTGAAATCACACTTCAGGATATCCTGGACTCTTTAATGCGTCCTGCCAGGGATCCGCGTGATGAACTTTCTGCCCCACTCTTGAAGAAGGATGTACTTAAGCTTGAGGACTTGAAAGCGGGGATGGAACTCCAAGGAACCGTCCGTAACGTTGTAGATTTCGGAGCCTTCGTGGACATTGGCGTAAAGCAAGCGGGACTGGTGCACATTTCAAAGCTGAAAAACAGTTATGTAAAGCATCCGATGGATGTAGTCGCAGTAGGAGATGTTGTCACTGTCTGGGTAGAGAAAGTGGATGTGCCAAAAGAGCGTATTGCGCTAACGATGATTGCACCGAACTCTTGATCATAAAAGAAGCATTGCCTTGTTAGCTTTCTGAGGCAATGCTTTTCTTATAGAAATACCAGCATTGATTCAATAATAGGATTTGCTTGCTGTCTTTTTCATAAAAGGCACGCTGGATTTGATTTTGCAGCCAAAGGGGCATAAAGGAACCCTCCTTTGCCGATTAGATAGTTTAGTGTATGTTATACTGGGTTCGTTTGATACTATTTGAAGGGGGAAGCTGAGTTGACGGAAGAAGAATTACAAGCGCTCGTCGAAGATATCTCAATTAAACAGTTCCATAGGCCGTTTCTTCACAAAGCACTTTTCAATGCAAGGCTTCGGACGACTGGCGGACGTTATTTGCTTTCCAGCCATAATATTGAAATCAACCGCAAATACCTCGATGAGCTCGGGATGAAAGAGCTTGAAGGGATTATCAAGCATGAGCTATGCCATTACCATCTTCACTTGCTCGGAAGAGGGTATAAGCATGGAGATGCAGATTTTAAAAGGTTGCTCCGGGAAACCGGATCGCCGCGATTCTGCTCGGTACTCCAAAGTGCAAAACCCACTGTACACAAGATTAAGTGGGTGTACGAATGCCAATCCTGCCGTATGGAATACAGAAGAAAAAGGCGGATGAAAGAAATATG